>NZ_JBLJAK010000050.1:0-29567 GCF_047530105.1 Serratia sp. T13T92
AAACACAGCAAAACCGGCGTTTTTACGTATAACTCATCGCGATGCTGCACCATCAGGGGGATACGGCGCGCTACGTTCATGGCTAGGCGCTCTCAAAAGAAACGATCCAAACTCCTAACCATGAACACGACACATAGCTGCGATTGTAGTGGTCAACTAATACTGTCGATTTATCGACAAATGGCTGCATTATCTGGAAGCAAAGAAAGTTTTCTCAATAGTACACTTCTAGATTGCTTTCTCTGAGACTGTTCAATACCCCTCTGTTGTTGTATCAACTCGCCGATAGAATGCTCATTCTCAAGCCACTGCCTCCATGATTGCTGCAACGTCTGCTGTTCAGAAAGCTTAAAACGAACTAGCACATGTTTGATACCCTGTTCAGCCAACATATGGGCATTTTTATCAAACTCCTGGGTAGCGAGGAGCACCTCCCCTTGTTTAAATTTTTCAAGAAAATCGGGCCAGGCACTGGCACCGTCATAACGATATTGCACGCTAAAGTCAGGGAATTGGACATCTAGGTCTACCCTATTGCATTGACCGGGCTGCCAGGTAAACTGCATTTGTTCAGCAAAGTTCATACTGTTAAACACCGTAGCCTTTTTTTTGCACAACAGAGTTAGTCTTGTACCTGTTGGAAATATTCGGGTTCCTTCTGGTACTGTTACAGGCTCACTAACAACATCAATATTATGTTGTTCATTCTCAAGCTCAATTTGCTGTTGTCTGAGTTGCATAATCTCTTCGGTGAGTTCAGCTAAGCGGTCATCATTATGCGTGTTCTGGCGGTCTGTACGGTCCAATATGTCGTCAGGAGCAAGTATATGGCGTACCAGATTCAGGAACTCAGGCGTCACACTCAGCGTTTGTCCGTTAAATTCCCCAGTCTGCGGCCCATGATCGGTGACGATGAACAACCCTTTTGCAGGCCCCTGCATAAAGTCGCTTATATATTGCCAGGCAAGTATGCGTTGAGAAGCGTGATCCTGCATACCAATGTTCTTACGCATCGGCCAGACAACGTTGCTTTGCCATGCGGTATTTAACCAGCAACTGGAACGGGCTACAGCGTGAGAGAGGAGCATGCTAGCATCGCTTTTATACAGCGCCCAGACTGCGTCGATACCAAGCTGTTGACGTTGCGGAGCCAAAGTTTGACGTAACCTTTCATAGTTTGCGAAAAGCGTAATCAATGGATTGCTGCTTTCCACCTCAGACTCTGGCGTAAACATACCTCTGGTGAGCTCTGGACTTAACGAGGCCTTGCTAAGAGCCTCATTAGACGCTGCGCTAAGCGAGCCGCGCCACATCTCCCAGGCATGAATCTGCTCATTCAATGGTCGATCTGGCATGAGTTTTTTCGGACCGTGAAGCCACCTTGTGAAAACGTTTCTCATCCTTGTATCCGTCTCTTGCAATTTCAGGAGAGACTCTGCCCCAGAGGACATTGTTTGCAATCTTGTAAACCGACGCAGTTCGCTCAACCAGGGCTGAGCCTCTTCTGTCGGAATATCCTCAAGTTCATCGCTAATACGCTGAGCAAACCGGATAGCAGGACTATCTCCTCGGCTTAAGGCGATAAGTTGACTCTGAGATTGAGAGTGGGGTTTGATATTTTGCAGCGCCTGCGAGACCCCTAACAACAGTTGTCTCCAAGCATCCTGACGTTTGGCAGGTAGTGTTTCAATAAAACGCACTAGAACAGGATCTGGTTGTTTTAAATGACTTGCACGGTTGAACTGTGCGATCCACTGCTTGATCCGCACGTCGCCCTCACGAGTCCAGACCCCGGACAGTGACGTAGCAGCAGTATTTTGTTGCCAAAAATCTTTGAGCTGAACAGCCGGTAATGATGCCTCCGGCGCTAATAGCCATGGCTCATGCTTGATGCGTACACTATCCTCTTGTGTCCAGTTCCCTGATGGCGATGAGCGCACAATGTGTTGCGGCCAAAAATCCTTGAGCTGGACGGCCTGTAACGAAATTTCCGGGGCTAATAACCATTTCAAGGTGGGGTCGTGGTTGAGCAACGTTGACAGTAAGCGTCGTAGCGCAGCGATATGCTCTGTCCCCGAAGGCTGTTGTATCATCCAACGCTGGAGTACCAATATTTCCTGCGGCGATAAAGTGTGCTCCGTTGAGACTAATTGCCATTCACTTATTGTACTGTCTCTTTTCTTTAACTCCTCAAGCGTTTCACCATCACGCATACTTTGCAAGGTGATGATGGTTTGTGCCAGATCCAAAGCCATCTGACGCTGAGTCATTGCTGAGGCGACAATAAACTTCTGCTGATAACGGGCCACCATTTGGGGCATGTTTAACAGACGTGGTGATAATTTTGTCACCAATTGTTGTTCAATCTGATGATACTGTTCACTAAGTACTAGAGAAAATGGCCAATAAATCAAAGGAGATACATAACGGCTTTCATTGCGTAACAGCACTTCCACCAACTCCGGTGGAGCAAGTACTGAGGTATCATGATGCATAAGCGCAGCACTTTTAATCGCACTGTAACTGAGCGCTGCCACGCATCCCAACAGCAGTAGGCTGGTGAGAGCAATTCTACGCATTTTACTCTGCCGCCAGATAACTTCGCGAGAAAGACTAAAGGCGATGAAATGGCGGGTGAGCAGTTCCTGAACGAAATACGATGTGCGTTGACGTTTATTCTGAGCTTGCTCTTCACTGCTAGTGAACCATACACCCGCGAGCGGGGCCTTGGTAAAGTAGGTGTCAGGCTCACAAAGTGAAGTTATAAACCTCCATAGTGGAGCTTGTAATTGATCAAATTTTTCAGGAAACTCCAGCAATTCGTATTGAGTATCTGTAATCATCGGTGTGCCAGTCATACTGAGGCGGGCAAGATCAAATCCTTCTTTCAGTGTAGTAAACAATGGCAATAGCGTTGTCACATCATTACTGTCAATGTTGGGTGGAGAATGCCAGTAATATCCGAGAGCCTGCTGTTGCTGAGTCCTGGATAGCAGCTCAGCCCATTGCTTGAAGGCGGGATACTTATCGCACTTGTTGATCGTAATATAGATTGGGAGTTGGTACTTGAATCTGCTGATTAACTGCTCAAGTTGAATGCGGATTTGGCGTGCTTTGAACTGCAATTCGTTAATGTCGCTATTAATCAGATCGCTGACAGAAATGCCGATCACAACGCCCGCCGGGGTGGGAAGCCGGACGATCCAGCGAGCCAACTTGAGCCATGTCCGATCAAATGAGCCCTTGCCGCTCAAAAAGCGACTAGAAAGGTCGAGAAAACAGACATTTTGGAAAAACCACCATCTGAAAGTCTGCGTTGGCACGACACTGCTATCCTCCATGCTACTTGCAAACATCGGCAGACCGGCACTAGCCAAGAGTGACGATTTACCACACCGCTCCCCCATCATGATATACCAAGGCATAGCGCGGTTTTTCCGCTGAAGGAGTCTGAGTGTCTTCGCGCCAGCTCGCCAATTTTTGAACAGGACCTGTTCCCGGCGTGTCAGGCTGAACGCCTGAAAATAACGGTGTATCTTTTTCTCTTTAACCACTAAAGATACCCATAATAGAAACGACCATGAGATCAATGAAACCAAAAGAACGCACAGCCAAACGATAAAAATCGTCGAGCTTTTCCAGTTCAACGCAACCCCCGCAATAAAACAACACAGCAGGATAAGACATAACAGCAACAGCCAGCCAGCGAAGGAGAATAATTTTTTAAACATGTGATCTTATAAAAAGTAAAGGGTATGAACGAGTAAAAGGAAGCCATAAAACAACGTAATACTCAGAAGTGCACACTTCATGAGATGTCTTTCCGATAAGGGAGATCGACGTTGGGGAATCGTGACTGGTGTGATCGCTTCATTATTAGGCCATTCTTGCCAGTTTTTGGGCAAACAACGCTTTCGTTGTTGTTCGATCACGGTGGCGAGGTCGTCCGCATCCTGTGTGCCATACTTTCCGTGAAAGCCACATTGCAAACAAAACAGATAGACGCTCCTGGCCTGTTGGTGCTCCTCTTCCAATTTGTTCAACCGATTGAAGAATTCATTGCCGCCAACGGTGGTCTGGAAGTATCGGCGCTGCATTAAGTTGGTACGCCAGCGCTGACTTTCGCGGAGTGCTGAGCTCAGAATACGTTCATCAAGCCAAACCACCACAGCAAACAGCGCGTCATCCCTTTCTCTGTCCGAGAGTTCCAACTGCAATGCGTCTTGTACGGCTTGCTCGATAGATCTAATGCATTTCTGATGAAAATGGTGATAATCAGAGAAATCTTCGGTGTGATATTCAAGTCGCGCAACCAAGGTGAAAACGGGGAGGTAACAACACAGTAGTCTCATGATGAGGGCACCATCAACACGAGTTGAACCTGCAAATCATCCGGTGCTTCAGCCCAATAAAAGGCAATATTCTGATATTGTTCGATGCTGCTCCACAGCGACTCATGCTGATTAAGCTGAAAATAAATCACATTTTTCTGGTTCGGAACTCCACGAGGCGGCATGGTCATCATATTGGCCGTGATTCCTGGTAAAGCATGCTGGATCAATCCGCCAATATTATGACGTGGAGCAATTTTGAATGCCGAGGTATCAGGGACCCACGCAGAAGAGACTCCCTGTGTCTTTGAATTTAAAAGCAGTAACACCGACTGAGATGGTCGGGTAAGTAGCTCTGTGATATCGGCATGAAAAATGCGTTGATCGTCTGGTTGCAAGGAAATGTAAGTATTATTTTCCAGTACCAGACTGTTCAACTGGGTGATCAAGGTCTTCTTCGCGCTGTTGAAACAATCCATTAAATGGGAGTGATCGTAGGGCAGCAATGTCGGTTCGCCCGTAAAAGAACAAACATCATTAAAAGAAGAAAGCTCGCCGACCAATTGTGCTAACAGACCATACATGTGCCATGGATGTAAGGCTGGTGTTTTGCAATAGTGATTGAACATGGGGAGCGCCCGGTTTAATGCGTGCATCGCCAACAGCTGGACCAGGTTGTCCGAGCCTCCCACTGCACTTAGTCTTTCCGGCTGTTTGTACTCCTCAAGCCTATGTGCTCTGCCAGCCAGCTCCGCGAACAACCCTTCAAGCATTCTTTTTAGTGTTGGGAAGCCACCTAGCGTGACAACAGGCGGACTGAATGTAGGATCAAGTATCACACGATCGTTGTCATGGCACAGGCGCAACAGAGGTAGGAACTCATAATCACCAGCAGCTATTTTTTCATCTTCGCCGAAAATGCGAACATGGTAAACAATCCGCGAGATCTTGCTGTCAGGCCCGTTGTGATAGACGTCTTTCATCACCTCATCGCTATTATTAATTATCCAACGGCTGTGGGTAAAAGAGGTCATATCATTAGCTACATTCGTCTGCGTGGGATCAAAACGGCGCAGAGCTAGCCATAGCATGAAAGGTTTTTCACGCGCCTTCCAGGCATCACGAAACGAGTATGGTTCAACCTGGCAGTTACCAGGGTATTCCAGGTAATGCCCCGAGGGCAGAATGGCACGTAGATTATCGATTTTCAGCACAAAATCAGATAGTGCTTCATAGTTGATATCCACACTGACAATCCCTGTGTTCCATGGCTGAGTGAGTTGTCGCTGACGCGCCAGCATATGGCTGTGGTGTAAATCGATAGATTGGAAATGCTGAGGCTGAAGGTAAAGCCCCGAATACCAGTAAATCTGTTGCTCTTCAGAATACATGTTGCCTCTGTTAGTTTGCTGACTCAGTGAGAGCTACAGCGTTTTCCAATTTGTATAAGTCAGCCGCCGATGTAGAAACTGCAGGACTATATACAGCGCCGTTGATACGGGTGATACTGTTGCTACCCAGCGTGATGTCAATTGTAAGCGGTGCAAGCGTTGACTCTCTCTCTGGCCACCACCATCCCTGACGGGCGGTGGTGATAGGTATTGCAAACAATGCCATATGCTGTTTTCTGGGGAACGGGTAATAACCCGCCACAATCGCTACTTGCCGGGTATTCTCACTACGGTCAATATGCAAAGTCGTATACTGTCCTGGCATCGCGACATATCGGTCAACCTTTAACAGCCCCTCTATAGCAACAGCACCACCAAATAGGTTTTTAAGCTGCGTCGGGCTGGAGAGCAACGTGTTAAGTGAACTGGCGTTCTGAGCCTGGATCACCAGCAATGTGCAACTGTTAGCCATCCAGTTCCAGGTGTTAAGCCCTGGTTCAGCCTTCACATTCAGTATGATTGCCCCTGCCGAAAAGGGCGCTTCAACCTGCGTTATCGTTTGAGATTCTGTTGTTCCTGAACGCGGATCAGCACAGCCGCCCAGGAAAAAAATCAGCGTCACCATCAATAAAGGGGTTAGGACTTTCATGATTTATCTTGTCCTTTTAGTACATGGTTAATGTCACGCAAGCTGTTACTGTCGGTGAGCATTTCTGCCAGCCATTCCGTCAGTGTCATATTTGCCCAACGGGCAGCACGCTCCATCAGGAAAGGAACGGGACTTGAGGGTTCGGATTGTCGGAAAAAATGAGCAATATCCAACATCTGATTGATAGCAATATTGCGCGACATTCGCAATTTGTCAGCGGGCAAACTATGTTGAGTCACGGTGCTGGGCTTTTCGCATGACACGATAGCATCCATGAGACTAATATCGCTGTCGATAGGCATATATTGCTGCATCATACGGCGCAGAAAACTCAGCATATCAATTAAGGTCTGGCGGGTTTGGCTAAAGAGAGCATGGTTCTCTTCTTTAGTGAGTGATAAATAGCAGTCATCCAGCTCATTGAGTTGTTCAAGTATTCCTGTCAATCGGTCTGCCTGTGGGCTGATGGCAGTAATACAAAATGAGGCGCTCTGCTGCTCAAAGCTCTCGAGCGTGAAGTCCCCCTCCTCCATGACCAACTCATCCTTCGCGTGTGGCTTGGAAGACACCTTGTGTTCAAATGACAGCACTTTGCGCCAGTGTGCCAGCGAGGAAGACTCGTGCTGCAGAAGTGGACAGGTATACATAAACTGGCTAATGTCGCGGTCAAGCCTGCTGAGCTTTGCGTAACGGATGGTTCCGCCATCCTCATCAAGTTCCGGCCAACACTGCTGCCAGAAACGTGTCATAAATTCGCCAAGAAAGCGCAGCCCGATAGCAATACCGTCAATACCCTGTAAGTGGGTTTGTGCTTCAACCAACCAACAGCATAGTTGCAGATCTTTGCTCTCCCGTGTGAGAGCTAGTGAGCAAAGTTTGTGCACTTTTTCCCAGTCAGCACGACGTGGCGCTGAAGCAGTCCATTCACCGCCGTGTAAATAGTCTGGGTCACTTTCCCGCGCTTGACGGATGTCGTCATAGATCGGTTCATATTCAAGGCTCTTGCCCCTAGGGTTTTCCTCGGTGATCGGCAAGAGTAGCGCTGTCATGTCGAGTTCAATTGATAACATAATTTATCCCAATAGCACGTGAGTTGAGCCGGTGGTAATTATACCGCCATGGGCACAGGCATCGCCCATGCGCGCTGCTGGCTTGTTACCGATGAGCACCTTTGTGCTCCCCTTCACGATGCTGTCTTGAGGGCCAGTGCAAACAGCAAGACTACCGACTGTCGCAGCAGGTATTCCCTCAATCAGTACCGTTGACACACCAGGAGCGATGATTGGCCCACCTACGTGTGGGATGGGATACAACCCAGGCGACACCATTGGGCAGGCATGCATATCTGAAATACGGGCAGCGGGTTGCTCCATTATTTATTTTCCTCATTAATCCATTGTGTTAACAAATTACGAGCGCCTTCCTCTGGGTTATCTGTGCTTTGAATTACCCACATGAGCAACATGCAATGGCACATCTGCCGACTAAGTTGTGAGTCTGGAAAAATGGGTTCAAGTCCTTCCAGACTCATACTCCCCTCGCTCCAGAACAACGAGAGACCAAGTGCACCTGTCGGTGTATCAAAACCCTGATCCTCCGCCAGATGAAAGATCCTCCATCTTAGCGAATCACTTTTCTGGACTGACCAGTTACGTATTTCATCAAGCAACTGGCCATCTCTCGTCCTTCCTAACGCTATTATCTCGGCAACCCAGACACATAACATGGCTGGGTCAACCTGTTCTGTCCACAGTTGGAGGGCCTGCTCCCACCTCCCAGAGCTGACAAGCTGCAAGGCTTCATAGCCCCAGCAGTCTGCGACGGCAGAGGGGTAAATACGCTGTACTGACATTGTCATTCCTTAACCAATGTTGATTATTCCACCTTGGATCCGCACCATGCCTTTGCCCATAATCTTGGCCATCGCACCTTTCAACTCTGTTATTGAAGATCCGTCTATTTTGATGATATTACCACTGAGAGTAATTCCTACTGGTGTAAGGACAATCCGGGAAGAACCCACTTTCAGCGTAATAGATTTGTTTGATTCTATAACACAGGCTTTTTTGGTCTTGATGCTACAGCCTGTGGTCGTGAGGGTGTAATTACCGTAGACTTGATGCTGCAAATGCCCTTTTTTTAGTACTAAAGTCTCATTACCTTCAGTGATCTCGGTGTCACGATCGGCGCCAATTTTACAAATCACTTTGCGATTCACCAGACTGGTCCAGTCATTCTTTACCGTTAGCTGGAGGTCTTTTTGGGCGGTCATAGTCAGTTTTTCTGCGCCTTTCGTATCGTTAAAGCTCAGACGATGCCCTTCTTCCATACCGCCCTTGCCGGAACTGCGCGATACGAACCCCGATTCATTTTTTTCACCCGGAAGGGGGAAGGGAGGGCAATTCTGACCGTTGTAGACAGTGCCAGTGACCAGTGGAAAATCCGGGTTACCCTGAATAAAGCTGACGAGTACCTCACTGCCAATACGCGGTAAAAACTGGCCACCAAATCGATTACCTGTCCAGGGCTGGGAGACCCGGACCCAACAAGAGCTTGTGTGGTTATGCTGATTTTCGTTATCCCACGGGAATTGGATTTTGATACGGCCATATTCGTCGGTGTGTATCTCTTCGGAGGCAGGGCCCACCACTTTGGCTGTCAAAACGCCCGCAATATCTCTTGACTGGCGGGAGCAAATGGGATGCCAGACGATACTGTCATGCAATGCTTGGATCATGCTGTTGCAGTGGCTGACCCCTTGCTCAAAATTATTGGTAGCATCAATAGTCAGTTGATGAATACGATAACGCCCATTGTCAGTCGGGTGCTCTCTAAATTCGAAGACCTCTCCGCAACTGAGCCAGTGAGCATTTACCTGTGCCTCGAAAAAACGGGTGTTGGCTTCATAGGCATCGATAATTTTTTTTGTCATGCCAATAACTTGGTCGCGCTCGCCGTACGGCGTAATATCCGTATGGGTAACGTGATTAGCCTGAGGATATTCCTTCATGGATGTTAACTTGTGTGAAATATGGGCGGCTTGTTGCACGTTATACCCCGTCAGCATTACGGCCTCGGGGATAATTGAGGTACACGAGGACCAGCGGTCAATGTTTCCGGCTGTCAGTATATTGCCATGGTGATGCCAACACAGCGTGGAGGAACTTTCGGGGTGCGCCGCCGGATGATCGGCAAGAACCAATTGATGTTGCGCTTCACTGTGTGTGAAAAAGTAATAAATTCCCTCTTCTTCCAAAAGACGGCAAATAAAATCAAAGTCTGATTCTCTATACTGCATACAGTATTCACGCTTCGAGTAAGCGCGCCGCAATTGTATATCCACTGCGGAGATGCCCTGCTCGCTGAGCAGCGAGCTGACGATATCAGGTACAGACATGTTCTGCCAGATACGCATCGACCTGCCAAGACGCAGCAGCGCGAAAGCAGGCTCCAATGTTAGCGTACACAGAATCTGATTATCTCTGTCTCGATTGCAAGTGATCTGTGTGATAACGCCGTGTACATGTCGTTTAGGCAATTGATATTCACCTGTGCCGATTTGACAGGACACTGGTTTACCGTGCAAAGCCGCAATGTCATTTTCATCCAGTTCGGTCAATGAACGCAACTGGTAGATAAAAGGAGCAGAAATTGATTCTTTGCCCGTTAACGAAAGCAAGAGTAGGTCATCGGCAACGACACCTTTCCATTGCAGAAAGTGACTGTGTTGCATTTCTCTAAATTGCGCTTTTACATTCATCTCTCAGCTTCCGATTAAAGATTCACAAACAGGCAGACAAACCTGACGCACCGACATTGCATCACTCTGGCTAATAGAAGCACTGAATCCGAGTTGACCTGCACCAAGAGGAACCGCTTTGCTATGTTTTATTTCGAGGTAAATAGAGAAGTCCAACACAGGACCAACGTATTCGCGGATACGTTGCCAGATTTCGTGGTAGTATTTTCCGTGAGGAATGAAATACTGCGCAGCAGCCTGCTCCATTGGCCCTAATATCACGTCGAAGTGAGACTGGATATCCCAACGCACAGAACCAATGATTGGAGCACTTTCCAGTTTCTGGCCAAAATGACCTAAATAGCAGCGTTCTTTTTGACTTACTGGTAACCATTTGCCAGTAAATGGGCGAATTTGCACAGGAACGTTAAAGTAATGACTAAGCCACGACTCCAGGTTAACAACGGTCCTTACCGGTGAGGAAAAAAGATGTGTGTAACGTTCTGATGCTGCCGTTAGAAATCCCGTACAAGCTTGTGTAACCTGTTGCACAAGTGGCCTAGCATCAAATTCTGCCTGCGCATAGAGATGGTTCTTTTGCCACGCTAAATAGTCGAGACAATAAAGTCTATGATCGAACATATCCAGAAAGGCTTTGGCACTATCGTCACCATAACGGTAATGGCGCGCTATCATCCACTCAGTATAGGCCGTCGGTAACGCCCCCTGCACACCTGTCAGTCCATTTTGCCATAAGGTGACTTTGAGTCGTTCTTCCGGTAATTGACGTACGATATTCGCAACCTGGCCATTCGGGTTTTTCAGTGAAAGCATCGATGCTAGCGACAACTTCCTGTCCAGTATCTCAAGCATGGGCGTTTTGCCATCGCGAAGTTTACGAAGTAATACTCTGATTTGCTGGTAGAAACTGAATTTGCTGGTAATGCGGGTTAAATCCACGACAGTCTCCCTACCCGGATCGGATAAGTGTGACGAGTATACGGCTCATTTTCGATTAGCGTAGTCACGCGACTAAAACTGTTGACGGGAGCATAGAGGCCGAGGAAATGGTCGAGAAAACAGCATAGTAGATAATATTCAGGCTCATGGAGCATGTCCTGATGGAAAATAAGTGTCATTTCGACGCCTCTGGCAAGCGAATGGGGGTCATTCGAATTTAGCCGCGCAGTCACCGGCTGGACCTTAATGTGGAGCAGCATGTCGATCATATGTGCAATCTGCGGAAGCTCCTGAACGTTATATAGCATTAAGGTTTCGCGTAAAATAGTTGCCCCATCTGTACCCCCAAGCGACATATGATTGATGGATAGTTGAGAAATCAGACGCCACTGCAACGCATTACTAGCAGGCGGCATAATAGGGCGGGTTGGCCGGTTCAACGCGAATATTTTTAGTGCGGCAAGTGGCATATCTCCGTCAAAATCGCCTTCTGGATGACCATTCTTCATCTGGCTAGGTAGCGAGTGATTGGTGCATGAAAGGCTGAGCGTAACAATATCACCGTCTGATGTGGCAACATCAGTGGTTGTATTGGCAAAAGCAATAAACACTTTGTTATCTGTTCCCTTCTCTGTCACGGTTTGACGCTTAAAGCTTTGCCAGTACATCTCAGCCCCCTCGGGCTGGCGCGTATGCTGAATACCCAACAACGGATGTACCGGGCGTATGACGATATTGTCATTCCTCTTAGTCTGAGCAACCACATCGTTGATGGCCCAGATGTCAATCTTATCCTGCAAGCGAATATCTGGTATCACAGGGTATTCTGCTGTTCTTTCATTGAGCATGATAGGCTCGGCACATTTAGTAAACAGGTTCACAGCTGGCGTACAGTGCAGTCTGAAGAATTGCTCATCAATGAGTTCAGCCAGCATCTCCAGATGAGACTCCAGATACGTGCGGTTAAACACTACCGCAAGTTCGAACGTCGTATTGGCCGAAGCACTGAACTGTTTGGGTAACTGAAAATCCAGAAAATGAAACTTCTGTGGAAAAAAGAAATATTCCTGCAGTAAAGCATGAACTGGCGCTATTCTTGGGTCTTTGTCCAATACCCCCTCTTGAGCCTGAAAGCCTACCGGACCTACCGCATTACGTTCTAGAGAAAAATACTGCTCGCCGTAATATAGAGTCAGCGATTTTATGGCCGAACTTAACAAGGTATAAATAATATTCACAGCATTATTGGGACCATGCAGAAATACGCGTAAATTGTCGCTTTTGAGCGATGCTCCGGACCAAACATCAAATCGCAGATGCAGACTCCAATTCATCCCATTTTTATCAAAAAAAAACCGCGCATTACTAATCGAAAGAGGAAGAAGTGTGACGGCATAAACAGTTTGAAACTCGCAGACCGCCTCACTAATATGACGTGAAAACAACGACGTCCCAGCAGGGATAGTCGTTTTTTCGGTTATCCCACTCTTAAACCTATCAGGCTCAATAACCAAAATACAAGTAGACGGAATAGTTCGAAGAAACTGAGGGGCAAGTGTCGTGAGAAGCGCATTTGCCAATTCAGGCATATCGTCATCTAATCGTTGGTGGATCCGTGCAGTTAATAAGGCAAAAGATTCTATGAGTCTTTCAACGTGAGGATCTTCCGAACCTCCGTCAACCAAGCCTAACCGTCTGGCAATTTTAGGGAAGCGATGAGCAAATGCTTTGCCATGCTGTTTCAGAAAAACCAGCTCCTTCTGATAGTATGAAAGCAGTCTATTCATACAAACGAAATCCTATAAGCACAATCATCCCATACTAGTTGAAAAAATATAGTTTCTTCCCGATACTGCGCCTGTATGTCGAAAATGACTTTAACCGGCAGAGAAGAACTAACTTTCACCACGACCTCAGTAAGCCGGGGTTCAAAGCGATCTAATACGTCTTTTATTCTTTGTTCTATAACCAGTTTCCGCTGTTCGAATTCAGTCAATCCCGTCATTGAAGTATTAATTCCGTAATTTAAAACAGAACCGTTAACAAAGGGAACCCCCTCAATAAATGCTAAGCGTGAGCATGAATAAAATAGCATCTTAAGCTCATTAAATAGACAGTCTTTATTTTCATTTAGGAAAAAATCCTCGTCCCTATCAGGGTTGTTATCACTGAGAAGTTGCAATAATGATGGCATTTTAAACTCTCGAAAAATAATAATAATCACTGTATTTAACGTTATTACTTAAGAGCCTTTTCTGGAATGTCGTATTTGATAGGACCGATTTTATCCAAGCTTGTGTCCGTCGCATTAGGCACGTTAAAGGTCACTTCCACCATCCCTTCAAAATCAAAAGAAATATTCATAAATAGTTTCTCACGCATTTCAAAGCGTATGTAATTAATACTGCAGTTATTATAAACAGTGCGTTGTATTTCATAATCCTTGTCAAAATGGTCTGAACCACGATGAACAATTGTTATCATGATTTTTTTGTATCCACGCTGTAAATATTTTTCATACAAATTGCTACTATCTTTTGTCACAAGAATAGAAGCATGGACAGATTCAAAGTGGGCGCCATCTTTCCCTGAGTAGGAGGACAGCCCCTCTGGAGAATAAGCCTCCATCCAGTTTTTGTATTTTTTCTCTTCAGAGGAACCAGATACCACCTTATTGTCAATTTTAATTTCAATAAACTGACAGTCTTTCAATTTTGCCATTATCAACACCTATTTATTAATGATATTAGACAGTTACTGTTGCAGGTAAATTTGCGACTAATCGCAGAGACATACTCAATCCCTCAAGCTGAAAGTGAGGTTTTAGATAAGCAATGGCACGGTAAGCTCCAGGAAAACCAGGTACTTCTACGACTTCAACACTGGCTTCGCGTAACGGATGACGAGCTTTAGTTTCCGGCCCAGCATTATCAGAGGCTACAACGTACTGCATTAGCCATTTCTGCAAATATTCTTCGCATTCATTACGCGACATAAAACTGCCTACTTTATCCCGCACTATAGACTTCAGATAGTGAGCAAAACGAGATGTCGCTAGAATGTATTGTAACTGTGTGGAAAGATGGGCGTTAAGATTTGCCTGCTCAGAATTATATTCACGTGGTTTGTTGACCGATTGTACGGCAAAAAAAGCAGCATAATCCGTACCTTTGCAATGTACCAAAGGGATAAAACCAAGGTCAGACAACTCTTTCTCTCGACGGTCAGAAATGGCAATTTGCGTTGGGCACTGCATCAAGCGCTCACCGTTTTCAGCAATGTAATGGTAAGCTGGCAACGCATCAACTAGCCCGCCCCCCTCGACGCCTCGGATAGAGGCACACCAGCCATACTCTTCAAAGGATTGTACAATGCGCCCTGCCAATTCATAAGCAGAGTTGACCCACAGGTAGTCAGAACCGACCGTACTTTCCCGCAAGTACTCAGTAAAATTAAATGTGTCTACACTCACTGTTTTCGCCCCATAAGGCATACGCCCAAGGACTTTGGGAAGCGTCAAGCCAATGTATCGACTATCTTCCTTTTGCCGGAAAGTGCGCCAACGAGCGTAATCACTGGTATCGAAAAGTTTTGCCAGATTGCGTGGCGCCTGCATTTCCGAAAAATCGTTCATCGAAAGCATTCCGGGCGCTATAGAGCTAAGAAATGGCGCGTGTGCTGCTGCAGCAACATGGGAAATATGCTCCAGCAACTCAATATCCTGAGGAGTGTTATCGAATTCAAAATCGCCGACAAAGGCAGTAAAAGGCACTCCACCAAATGTGCCATATTCACTTTCATACACACATTTAAATAACGTTGACTGATCAAAGTCAGAAGCAGACTTAAAATCTTTGCTTAAATCTTGCTTGGTACATTGCAGCAACCGCACCTGAGTATTATGCGTGGTGCTTGCCTTGACGAGTTTATGCAGCCCACGCCAGGATGACTCTCTACGCTGAAATTCCGCTGCATGAATGATAAGGCTGATTTGCCTCGATAGCAGCTCATCGATCGCAGCAATGCGATCTTCAATGCTACCAATAAGATCGCTGGAGACAACAATTTCGCCAGAAACAACCTCAGTCAGGAAATGATGCAGCTGCACTTGCATACGATACCGATCAGACTCTCGGCGGATCGCCTGAGTATTATCAATAACACGGTTCAGATAACCCTCGGTAATCACTGTTGGCATTGTCTGGATTAATTCGGATTCGATAGTCATCACTCACCATCCTTTGCTTTACTTGATACTGATGAGATAAGTTTAGGTTGTTGCAGCAGTGTTAAAAGATGCTCTTTTAACATTTCATTACTGGCAGCACGGTTACGAAGATCGCACAAACCCTCCCTCAGTTCGACAAGTTTTCTTAGTGGTTCAATTTGCCATGCAATATGATCTGGAGAGAAGTTGTCAACATGGTTAAAGTAAAGGGAAATCGGCAGTTTCCCCTCTTTGCCCGGTAATATACTGTCGACAAGAAACTCGGCCTGTGGTTTCATTGACGACATGATCTCGTTGAAATTATCCTTATTAATATTAAGAAACTTACGTTCACGCAACGTATTATCAGATCGCGTAAAATCACCAAGCACACCGATGACCAAAGGTAATTCCTTGACCTTTGGTTCATCGCCTATTTCTACGTCGTATGTAATCTGTACCCGAGGGGACTTATTTTTATTTAATTTGTGCTGCGTGCTGCTCATACCTGATTCCACAAATAGGGGTACGCTGAAAAATCAACATTATTATTGTCAATAATTTGATAAAAAATAACTACTGAATATATCAATGATTAATAAAAACCATAAGATATCAATAGATTGAGCTGATAAGTATACTTACTAAATGTCAACTTTTGTTCATTTATTAACCAAGCCCTATGGTGCCAGATGGAAAGTAGAGAGATAGTCGCAAACTTTACTTACAAAAATCTCTTTATAAAAATCATAGTATTGTAGTTTCCCCAAAAATTTATACATTTTCTATTTAAAAAAAATCTTACATAAGTCAATGTGTTGCAATATAACGACTATAAGTTACAGCAGAAAAAGCACATTTTTGATGAAGTTGTAGTGCACTGTCTGTGCTAACACTTCAGCGCTGCTGCCTCACCATATCTAATATCCAGCATCACATCAACGCAGTCAGGCGCTGGTTATCCTAACTTTATCCACGGTGCTTATACCCTACGGTTGCGCTTACACACCCATAAAATTATCACGTATGCAAGGTGAGCCTACTGACGCAAAAGCACTTTCCCTCTAAGCTGCAGACTATGTTCAATGTTCAATGTTCAATGTTCAATGTTCAATCAGCGACCGGAAAAATTTTCTTACATATTGATTATCTGCAGGGGTAATTTATTACCTCCTCAATCAAATTTTATTTTATGCAGAAAAGGCGAAACATCAAACGCATACAAACAGAACGTGTAATGAATCCATCAATGGAATGTTCAAAGTCTTTTCTGAC
Organism: Serratia sp. T13T92; assembly: GCF_047530105.1. Taxonomy (NCBI): domain Bacteria; kingdom Pseudomonadati; phylum Pseudomonadota; class Gammaproteobacteria; order Enterobacterales; family Yersiniaceae; genus Serratia; species Serratia sp. T13T92. Next base: position 16,553 of record NZ_JBLJAK010000050.1, read on the forward strand.
AAATGCACCAGGTAATTGCTGGAAAATAGGCATCATTTCGCCATAAACATTCCATGCTTCTTCAAGCACTGTCGTGTTAACTACGTTGATACGGACCTCTCGTAGCAGTTCGTGAGCCACAAACAGTATTTTTTTTACTTTTCAATATTTTTTAAATAGAATATAATTATAATATCACATTAGTGAGTTGTATATATTTTATTGATTGTATTACATACAACCAAATCATTTTAATATATATCAATAGGTTCTGCACACTTATAGTTAGTGTGATTCTTGAGAAAAAAATCACGATACTGCCTGTTGATACGATGCTGGATTTTCCCTATAAGTGATGACCCTACCCCAAAATCCTGCTCCATTCAGAAACAGAATTCAGGCATGATAAACACTCCCCTGAGTGGAGGTTGTGCCGATGAAAAAGTCACGATTCACCGAAGAACAGATTGTCTTTGCCCTGAAACAGGCCGAGCTGGGTACATCGGTGCCTGAAGCCTGCCGTAAACTGGGTATCTCTGATGCCACCTTTTACACGTGGCGTAAAAAATACGGTGGAATTTCCCCTTCAGAGCTGAAGCACATGCGGCAGCTCGAAGAAGAAAATCTTAGGTTGAAGAGGCTGGTTGCTGATCTGAGCCTCGACAAGGTGATGCTGCAGGATGTGCTGGAAAAAAAGAACGTAGCGCCCCTTCGGGCCGAGCACGGCAGCTTTGCTGCCTCAACTGTCTTTAAGACCCAACCTCACATCAACGTCGGTGCCGGCTGATCGCCCCCGCGCTGATACCCGCATAAATTAGCACGTCTGCGACGTGAGCCGGCTGACGCCGAGGCTCTTTTCCCATGCCCTACCACCCTCTATACTCTGCACAATGTATATTCCGCGACCCGCAAAGCTGCTGTTCCAGCATGACGATGGCTGGAGCCGCTATCTCGACAAACATGGTGACACGCTTAGCGACTGGACCAAACTCGCCGTCGAGCGCATGCTCGCCTGCGGCACCTGCCTCATGGGAGTTCGCCGTTACTGCTGTGCCTCACCGAACTGCACACACTCGCGCTTCTTCTGCCAGAGCTGCAAGTCCAAGGCCTGTAGCAGTTGCGGCTTCAAGGCCACCGAGCAGTGGATTGCCGAGCAGCAGCACATCCTGCCCGACTGCGACTGGCAACACATCACGTTTACCATGCCCCACCTGCTGTGGCCGTTTTTCAACAACAACTGGCCCCTGCTCAACGACCTGTTTCGCTGTGCCACCCGTGCCATGCTCAGCTGGGTCCGCCGGCAGGGTATCGAGGTCGGCATCTTTTGTGCACTCCACACCTATGGCCGGCAGCTCAATCAGCACCCGCATATCCACGTCTCCGTCACCCGTGGCGGCCTCGACGTCAAACAAAACACCTGGCGACACCTGTTCTTTAAAAAGAATGATGTAAAACAAGCCAAACCCACCTATCGCGATACAGGAGTTAAATTGCGCTGTCGGAGTGGTCCCGACAAGGCTTTGCCGCAGGCGGGGCGTATCCCCTCATGCTCCTGCAACCACCGCTCCAGCGACGCCATTTCCGGGCCGGACTTCTGCCAGGCCAGTTCCCAGACGGCTTCGTGAATGGTCAATCCCTCTTGTCGACGACGCTGCACAAACTCAAAGTCCGGCCCGTCTGACGAATACATTGCCCGGCTAAGCGGGTCGACAAACAGCCGGTGCCAGGAAGTGAGGTGCTCCACCGACAGCATAAAACTGCTGAACCACTTGTCTTTTGCGTTGCCAAAACGGGCGATCATGTCGCGTTGCATCTGCGAATACTGGTCGGGATAAAGCTGGTTGTATTTGGCAAATTCTTTGGCTGACTGCTTTAGGATGATTTTGTACGACGAGTTCCCCCAGGCCGCCCGCGCCGCACTGGAAGCGGTGTCCGAGTCGAAGTCGACGATGTTCTGGGTGATGGTTATGTAAGAGCCTGTATGGCGGCGGGCGGTACGGTAGCCTTTTTCGATGAAGGCCCCGACCTTGTTGTTTTTGAAATCCAGCAGTCGCCAGCCTTCATCAATTACATTGAGCTTTTTCAGGCTACGTGGCGTGCTGTAAATGCGGTTTTCGATATAAAGAATGAGCGAAAACATCACCGCAACCAGTAGCGACGGCCGGTCTTCCAGACCGCCCAACTCCAGTACCACCATCCTCGCATCATCCCTCAGCGACGGTTCATCCGAATTGAAATAATTGCCGTACACACCATCACGGGTGTACTGGGTGAGCAACACCACCATTTCGTCCAGACGGCTGCGGATAGTCGGCGACCCTGCGTAGACTCAGGGCATAGACAAGATACCAACGGATACATTTGGCAATGGCGGCAACATAAGATGGAGCCTTTGGGAATCGCCCCATTAATACAACAGAACCCTTCTGACAACTCTTCGCCGCTAATACGGCAGGCTCTGTTGGTTGTCAACATCAGAGTGACCGAGCACGAGCACGAGGAGCTGATCGCAAGTCACGTTCCCCCTCAAAGGATGATTTAGCAATCCAGTTATGCGGTCTTTCGAAGATGCCGTCATCTCGCCTCAACCGCAGGTACTGAATTTCCTCTGGTGGTACGACCATCTGCAGCCATTGGCAATCGCGCTTCAGATCTAAACCTGGGCCATCGGTGTCATAGCGTATGGTCTTCAAGAATTCCAGGTCACCCGGGTTCATGATGTTCCATTTACAGTGACGAAGTGGGCGCGTAGTGTAAATTTTTAAAATCGTCTGCTGAGCGGCTTTATCGAGCCATGGATTATTCGCCTCGCCGGTCAAGAAGCTGATCATGCGAGTGAAATACGGCTGATTTTGGCGGGCTGTGTAGGTTGCGTTTGCAGCGCCCCATTGCGGTAGCGTACCGTTTATCTTCGCTATATAAAAACCTTGGCCGATTTGTCCATTTGGCGAAAGGAACCGCTCCTGGATCCCCACGGAGAGAATGTTCAAGGCCGACAACTCACTCGTGCCGTGATACCCGATGAAATACATATTTTACCTTCACTTATTGAGTGCATGAGTTCCCCCCTATCATACCAGCTCAAACGTTCATGGTTAGGAGTCTATGGTCACTCCCGTTTTTGCAACACCGATACTGAAGATATTGTTGGCTTGCATGAATCTATCCGGCGTCTGAATAGGCATTATGCCCGCGCCTCGATGAGTTCCGCGCCTGATGAACCTTATAAATTCAACGGCCTTATGGCCTCTCCTAACCACAGGTTCTTCATCAGGCCGATTGGCCGTTTATATCATCAGTAATCAGTATCCGCAAAACCAGATAAGTGAATGTTTAGCCCTAGAAAATCGGCAATAATTATGCTTCAAAGGTTTTATGCCGGGTGGTCAACGCCCAGGCTATCCTGGCCAGTTTGTTTGCCAGAGCGCAGGTAACGATAAAGTTATTTTTGCGCAGTAATAACTCTCTGACCCAGTCGCAAGTTGGCCAGAACGGTGCAGCCGTGCGACGAGAGTAGAGCCTCAGGACTCTGTAGCGAGTGCAATCATCAACAGATGTGTATTGATATAATCCGGGGCCAATCTTACAGGTATCCATTTGGACACGATCGCCGGGAACAGGGCGTTCGTAGCGAATAAAATCAGCTTTACGCCGAAATTTAACAACAGGTGTAACCTGATTCTGGCAAAGAACTTTGTGAATCGTTGCCATTGCCAGTGAGATTGAATGAAGTCGTTTTAACTCGCTCTGAATCCGCCTTGCCCCCAGATTTCGCAGAGAACGTAACTCCAGGATCAGAGCAACTTCGCTTGCGCCAGTTTTCGTTGATGGTGGACGCTTAGGGCGACGGCTATGGCTTTCCAGACCAGCGATGCCCTGAGCCAGATATCTGCGCCACCATTTACGCAATGTGGGCCGAGAAATGCCACAGCGACGGCATACGAACCCCGCATCACCGGACGTTTCATAGAGTTTTACCCACTGGAGTCGCTGTTGAATTTCCCTGTTCATAGTGAGGCATTATAGTGAAACGATGTCTATGAATCACACACTTAAAACAGCTTAGATCCTTGTTAACTAGAAAGTTTCATCAATATTTCTCCACCCAAGTTGCGGAAGACCCAGTTCTATGTCGACTCCGACGTTTGATATTTCGGTGCTCTTGCTCAATCAGGTTGTTCAGGTACTGACTTTGCCTCACCGTAATCGTTTCCTCATCGGGTTTTTCGGCGTTGAGCGTGGCCAATGCTGCAGTATTAACCCCACTTTTATCAATAGCCACAACCTCAGGTTTACCGTGATGACGAAGGGCCTTGCGAAAGAAGCGCAAGGCAGCTGCAGCGTCCCGTTTGGCAGTTAGCAGAAAGTCGATTGTCTGACCTGGCGTATCCACTGCGCTGTACAGATATTTCCACTGACCTTTGACTTTGATGTAGGTTTCATCCATACGCCACCGACGACCGGCTGTGCGCTTGTGCCGACGGAAAGCCTTATCCAGCAAAGGGGCCAGCCAGATAACCCAGCGATAAAGCGTGGAATGGTCAACAACAATACCGCGCTCTGCCATCATCTCCTCGATATTACGCAGGCTGAGGGCATAAGCCAGATACCAACGAACACATTACGCGATGATATCGATGGGATAATGCCTGCGTTTAAAGGCATTTCTGATCAGAGATTATTAATAGGCAACATTACAAAAAAAGCATGCTAGTACAGCTAATGCAATACGACCTTTAATTCCCCATAACTTTAACAATCGCCCTGCAAAGTCGGGCGATCCCTTCGGTGATCTGCTCCTGCGTATTGGCTGCAAAATTCAATCGTAACCCATGTGCGCCGTGCTTCTCCTCAACATAAAAACATTCGCCACGGGCAAAGGTGACACCCTGTTGCCAGGCTATTGGCATCAACGTTGTGGTGCTAATGACAGATGGCAATTCCAACCAGATAAACAGCCCTCCCTCAGGAATTTCAAACCGACAGCCTGGCGGAAGGTGCTCGCTTAATGCAGCCACCATAGCATTACGTTGCTGGCGGTACATCCTTCCCGCCCGGCGCAACTGTTTGTCGTAGCTGCCAACGGTGAAAAAGGCGTCCAGTGCGCGCTGGATAAGGTTAGAACTGGCAAAGCTGTCGACGTGCTTGAACCTTGAGAATTGCAGATACTGTTCACTGTCTGCCACCAGATAACCGATGCGTATACTGGGCAACAGCATTTTGGAGAAGGTACTGACATAGATCACCGTGCCAGCGGGAGCCATGGCGCGCAGTGACGGCAGGCTTTTACCGTTGTAACGCAGATCGCCAACAAAATCATCCTCCAGGATAACTATCCCAGCCTGCTGCGCCAACGCCAGCAAGCGGCTGCGGCGTGCTTCGCTCATACAGCGCCCGGTAGGGTTACTGAAATTGGGGATGGTGTAAATCATTTTCGGCTGATGCAGGGCGATCAGCTCCGGTAGTTGCTTAACACACATACCGTGACGATCGCTGGGCACAGGAACAATGTTGATCTGGCGCATGCGCATCAGTGCCAGAGCTTCACCATAAGTGGGCTCTTCGACAATGACCGTATCCCCTGGGCGTAATAGCCTCTGAAAAATCAGGCTGATGGCATGTTGCGAGCCGTTTGTGATTAACACCTGTTCGGCACGGGTTGGGATACCTTGCGCCGTCAAGATCCTGCCCAGCGTGTCGCGCAACGGGTAGTAACCACAATAATCACCGTAGCTGAAGGCTTCTTCTGCATGACGACTTAGAGTCGACAGCAGGATCTTACGGAACGCCTCCATTGGGAACACCTTGGGGCTGCCGACGCCAGCGGCAAAGTTAATGATGTGCTCCGGCAAAGGAATATCTGGATAACCGTCCAGACGCGATGTCGTGGTCGTGAAACGATCCGCGGGGAATAGCTCGCTGGATGCAGGCCTTTGCTGCATGGAAGCCGGTTGCAGATGGCGTACATAGGCCCCGCTGCCACGCCGCTGTTGCAACAATCCTTTGGCTGTCAATTCGGCGTAGGCACTTTCCACCGTCATGCGGCTGACAGAAAGCTCGGCTGCGAGGCTACGCGTTGACGGCAATTTATCGCCATCAGCAAAGGTACCGCAAAGAATGGAACGGCGCAGCGCTTCTTCGATTTGTAGATACAGCGGAATGTCCTGCTGTCGATCCAGAGGAATATGCATGAAATTGGCCAAGTCACATAAGTCTGATTTCACTATATCCTATATAAACAAGGCTTGTTACGGATAAAAGTGGCACGTATAAGATCATGTTAAAGTGGATATGGTGGCAAATTCTGGCTTTCTTTCCGGTTGCCCCAATGACTGGAGAGCATGAAAAAGCGTGGGGCAGTCGTAATCTACGCTGCCATCGCTGATACCTTTCCATCACTTTGTTCGCCCATTGAGAACGTAGCGCCCCTTCGGGGCGAGCACGGCAGCAAAGCTGCCTCAACCGTCCTTAAGACCCTTCCTCACATCAACGCCAGCGGCGGCTGATCGTGCCCAGCCCCTCGCGATCTCGCCCCGCACTGATACCCGCATAAATTAGCACGCCTGCGACGTGAGCCCGCTGACGCCGAGGCTCTTTTCCCATACCCTGCCACCCTCTATACTTTGCACAATGTATATTCCGCGACCCGCAAAGCTGCTGTTCCAGCATGACGACGGCTGGAGCAAGTACCTGGATAAACATGGCGACACCCTCAGCGACTGGACCAAACTCGCCGTCGAGCGCATGCTCGCCTGCGGTACCTGCCTCATGGGCGTTCGCCGTTACTGTTGCGCCTCATCCGACTGTACCCATGCCCGCTTCTTCTGCCAGAGCTGCAAGTCCAAGGCCTGCAGCAGTTGCGGCCTCAAGGCCACCGAGCAGTGGATTGCTGAGCAGCAGCACATCCTGCCCGACTGCGACTGGCAACATATCACCTTCACCATGCCCCACTTGTTGTGGCTGTTCTTCAATAACAACTGGCCCCTGCTCAACGACCTGTTTCGCTGCGCTACCCGGGCAATGCTCCGCTGGGCCCGCAGGCAGGGGATCGAAGTCGGCATCTTTTGCGCACTGCACACCTAAGGCTGGCAACTCAATCAGCACCCGCATAACAACATCATGATGCCGGCAAGGCCATAGCTGCCGTCCGAAAAGGGTAACCACGCCAGAACCAGTCCCAGCGACAGCGGCCACACGCGGGGACCGTGCTGCTGCATCAGCGCCAGCGCCTGCCCGCTGACCGCAAAGGCAAACAGGATATTGCCCTCATACGGCTGCAGCCCGGCGAGTATCCTGCCGCCCTGTGCCACCACAGCCCACACCCACAACCGGTTCAGCGAAGACTGACGGATGCGAGGATGGCGGGCCAGGTTCATCGCCCACACCAGGCCAAACAGCGGGAAAGCACCCCGTTCAAGTAGCCGTAGCGCGTCGTTGTCGAGCCCGAACAGCAGGCTAAGTGATGCAGCAGCCGATCCAGGATCGCCGTTGCCAACACGTTATCTCCGAACATCTCTCCCCAGTCTGCGAAGCCTTTATTTGACGTCAGGATGATGCTCGCTTTTTCATATCGACGGTTCAGTAGCCGGAAGAACAGGCTGGCTTCCTCTCTGGTCATTGGCAGATATCCACGTCTCCGTCACCCGCGGCGGCCTCGATGCCAAACACAACGTCTGGCGACAGTTGTTATTTAAAAAGAAAGACGTAGAGCAAATCTGGCGCAACGCCGTCATTTACCTGCTGCGTGACAACTATGCGGGCATCAACCCAGGTTCCCTGCCAGGCTTCGGCCATATCCGTAACGAGGAGCGGTGGCACCGCTACCTGCATGCGCAATATCGTCGAGCATGGAAAGTGCACTTTGCCAAAAAGACCCGTGGCGCCTGGCGCAGCGTGAAATACCTCGGCCGTTATCTGAAGCGCCCGCCAGTGGCGGCTTCCCAGCTCCGGCATTATCGCGGCGGTGCCGTGGTCCATCAGTATTACGATCACCGCACGCAGCAATATAAACGCCAAAAAATCAGCCAGGAAGAGATGCTGCAGCGCTATATCAGCCATATTCCGGCGAGGCATTTTAAAAGGGTGCGGTACTACGGCTTTTTGGCCAACCGCAAACGGGGCCAACTGTTGCCGAAGGTCTACGAAGCGCTGTCGATGGCGGGGCGGGATAAGCCCAAACGGCCAGGGTTCGCGGTGTTGATGAAAGGCTTCCTGGGCACAGATCCGTACCAATGCATCTTGTGCGGCGATCGGCTGCGATTTGCCGGCGCCGAGGCTGGCAGGCATGCGACAGAATTACTGTCGGCCAGGCTGCAGCGGATGGAGAAAAAACGATGGCTTCAGGCACCGGCTCTGGATCAGTGCGCCTAAAAAACAGGTTTGGGATTAAAAATACAGCAAAACAGGCATTTTTACGCACAACCCATCGCGATACCGTCCCATCAGGGGGCGACGTCTCGCTACTATTCATGGCCAGTCGCCCTCAAAAAAAAACGATCCAATCTCCTAACCATCAAGACTAGATGCCCGAACGCTTACGAAAAAACGGCAAGGAACTACCTGAGCATGTTAAAACTGGGGGCGATCAGGTTATTTATCAGGCGATTGTTATGTTAAGGGACATAGCCAAAGACAACATATTACTTCAACGCGGGCTTGATACGACAGAGACAACTCGGCTGTTGCATGGTTGTTATGGTTCTATGGAAGCTTTTAAACGGCTGATGGACTACATCTACCAGCAACATCCTAGATATTTTCGCTTTGCGAAATGTATAGAGCGACTTGCTCAGGGGATTGTTGATGGCGTTATTGAGCTCTCGAAAGATCACTAAAAACACAGTCCGGAAATTTCGGCGGACCCGGCATATAACCCCATGTTGTAGCCACCTCAATTGCCAATTAAAAACCGTCCCAAAATGAGACGGTTAGTTTTAATAAAAACACTGATTTTAAATATTATTGTAAGATGTCTTGTTGCATCATAGCCGATTGAACCCCTTCGTTTTTACACATCATACTATAATGTCGTGTCACATGTGGGTATTTTGAAAATGTATCGGGCAAGCTTATTTTTGCCCACCGAAACATTGGAGTGGCATAGGCATCTATAATACTCATTCGATTAGCGACTATATAATCATGATCCGACAGATGCCGATCCAGTACATTGAAAACTTTTTCTACCAGTGGAATAGCTGCTGCTCGTACAGAAGCTATAACCTGTTCTCGATCATCAGTGGTATAACGCTGCGGACTGAAAAATGGAAAGAAAGCTGGATGCACATCACCGGTCAAAAAACATTCCCAGTGATCAAATTCGTAGCATTCGCGGAGATCTTCGGGGTTTGCCCCAAAAATATCGCCCCCAGGAAGGGTCGTTTGATAACGTAAAATAGCCCCACATTGTGTAAGCGTACCTAAATCCTTAACAACCAGTGTTGGAACTGCTAACATTGGACTGGATTTTTTAAATTTCAGGTCATTTTTGTCTGCAAGTATAAGTGTATATGGCGTTTTTAGCCATTCAAACATGATATGTGGAGCCAGAGAACAAGCACCTGGTGTGTAATAAAGTTGCATATAACTATCCTTTATATCACTTAGCAGGGGATTGTAATGTACCTACGAGCAATTCAACCAATAGGGTACCTTCTGGAGTGGACCAATCTCCTGCCAATTCAGCTAATAACTGGTTTGTGGTGGTGAGTATAACCCCTGCACGTTCCATGCGACGAAGTGCTATATCATCAGCAATAGCGCTTGGTGAACCACCTGCATCTGCGACGACTTGAACTTCAAACCCTGCATTTACTAGACTCAAGGCAGGGTAAACAGTACAAACATCATTAGTCACACCCGCAATAATCAGTCTTTTTCGACCTGTGGCTTCGACAGCGGTTGCAAAATTAACATCATCCATCGCATTGACAACACCAAGGCGTTTAATTCGAGCTTTAAAGCTGTCAGGAAGAATATTAGCAAGTTCAGATAATAAAGGCCCTTGTACATTATCTTCCATACTAGATGTTAGTACAGTAGGCATTTTTAGTATGCTAGCTGCATGTGCAAGCAGTAGTGCATTTTGCTTCATCACATTAAAATGGATAGATTTTACCCATCCCATAGTCCCAATCTGATGATCAATCAACAGCATCGCAGCATTGTCACCAGTAAATCTTGTAAATTTGGTTGTCATTATTAAAATCTCCATATTTATATGAGTTAAAAATTACGGTTTAAGTCGCATTAAGGAGTAGTCAGGTAACATACTGTTTACTTCCCGAGTTAGGTCATTCTATGCATTGTAGAATATTTTTGACAGCCCCTACTTAGCATCTGGCAGGGTTATTCTCGGTTTCTCACACCCAGATATACCTAGAATACTAATTATTAGACAACCGAGTTGATGTCCTGCATTACCATAGGTCCATTCTGCCGGTTTTTTAGTATAGGCACTGCTGCTTGATATGATCAAAAAGAAAATGGCGCTTACAATAAATTTTTTCATTAAGAACTACGTGATTTTTTAGTGAAAAAAATGTGTTTATTGTATATAGCAATTAAAATTCAGCTTCTAAAATATGTAAATTCAGTCATATTAGCTTCACTCTTCATCTAACTTTCGCTAATTTAAAAATATTCTTATTGCAAAACGAAATATAGCTTAAACCAGGCGATGTACATAGTAAAAAAATGTTCTGCTTGCACCTTACCCAGCGTGACTATGATATGTAGCTCGTTGAGTTTATAGCCATCATCTGTACACTGAAAATGGATATGCAATAAAGTGTATAGTATGGCTCAGCAAATCACTGATACGAGGATATTTTATCTAAATGCTGCTCATTCAGCAATGACTCTATTTTATCTACTAGTTTTTTAAACGTAGCAAGTGCAATTTTTATGACCGTCACATGCTAACATGAAGAAATTATTCAATGTTTTTTCTCATGCTGGATAATTTCATAATGAATTCAATGTCATTCCTAACTGCTAGCTTTCTGTATATAGATCTTTTTTGTGTACTTATCGTTTTTACGCTTTTCATCCTTTTAATTGCTATTGTTGAAACTGAAAAACCCATTATAATAAACCGCCCGATTATCAGTTCCTGTTCTGATAAGCAGCATTCCTTACCTTTTATTTTGAAATTTTTCAAAAATAAACTTATTTCCATTTCGAAAACCAATTTTTTAAAGTCATACCCCCCCCCCCTTTAAGGAAGCAGCATCTGCCACTGAAGATAGATACCCATATAAAATAGTCACCAACTCTACAACTCGGACTTCATGCGTTATAGATATGACCTCCCTACATATCTCAATCTGACTAAAAATACCCGATGAATAATTAATAATAGCATTTTCCAATAACTCTAGCCTGTGTAACTTATTGAAAAGTAGGTCTAAATCACTCATCTCGCCCTGCACAATACCCCCCATAACTGTTATAGTTTTTCTTAATTTTTCAATAACGATACACATTATTTAACAAAGATAACAATCAGTCAAGCATGATTGTTATCTTTGTTAAATAATGTGTATCGAATTACTCCCAATAGCCATCTCTCCACGATGAGTCCCCCCCCCCCCACCTCAGCTTAGCCTTATCCTTGTTTTTATAAGGGGGACTATCGTTCTAAAAGGCTCTATTGCATTAAGACATCGCCAAGTAATATACTGTTTTTTATTACTTTTCCTGGCCATGTGTCAACGCCACGACCTTTGACCGTTAGGGGGCAGATGTTCTCTTGGACTATTTTAATGTGTGACCCCGAGTTGTTGTCGGTACATTTTCGGACTGACTGCACCCAGTGACAGTTTAATACGGTGCTCGTTATACCACCTGATGTAAGCATCGACATGTAACATGAAGTTTTCAGTTGTCACACCCGACTACTCCCGGCCATAGGTATGCCCCATTCCCAGTTGAAATGCAACAAAGTGACCCACTGACTAGACCCGGATAAAATCACCGTTCTGGCCCTACTGGAGATCCCTTTGCATGCAGGGAAAACATCTGACTCAGAAAGAGCGGTTCTACATCGAAATACGTCGTGATGATGGGGGTAATCAGGCCACCATTGCCAGGGAGCTTCAGCTTCCGCGCTCTACCATCAGCCGGGAACTCAGACGCAATACCGACGCCGCTTTCAACGGCGTTTATTCCTGCAGAAGGGCAGAAAAACTGGCCAGAGGACGGCGCCAGAAAGCACGGCCGGATAACGTGGTTAACCAGCTTGAACCGCACATTCAAGAATTTATCAGGCAGGCGCTATCTACCCACACTTCACCTGAGGTCATCAGTGGCCGCCTGTTACTGGAATTTGGTTTATCTGTCAGCAAGAACTCGCTCTATCGCTATATCCAGCAGGAGCGCCAGGCCGGCGGAGACCTGTATCAACAACTCCCCCATCGGGGTAAGCGGTATAACTATCAGACCGACCAGGCCACCTGTGGTCCCATTCCCAACCGCGTTGGCATTGAGCACCGGCCTGTCGAAGCGAACCTCAAACAACAACCCGGACACTTTGAAATTGATACCATTTTTGGCAAAGACCAGAAGTCATTCCTGCTGACCGTGGTCGATAAAGCCGTCAAGCTGGTCATCATTCGCAAACTGCCCAACAAGCGTGCAGAGACGGTGGTCGCCGCATTCAGGGACATCGTCGCCAATACTTTCTGCGAGTTTAAAACCCTGACCGCCGATAACGGCCCTGAGTTTTCGCAGCACGAGGAAATAACGAAAATAACGGGAGCCACGGTCTACTTTGCCCGGCCTTATCATTCCTGGGAGCGTGGATTGAATGAGCACACTAACGGGCTCATACGGCGGTTTTACCCGAAAGGAACAGACTTCAATCAGGTCACCCATCGCAAGGTCGCAGCACTCGAACACCTGCTCAATGGCTTTGTTGATTAAATCGGATTTAGATAAAAGCGCCTCCCGTCACTGACTTCCTCAGGCAATCCGCACACTTTCTGGCATCCCTGCACGCGTCATTTTGTTTAAGGCACGGATCATGGCCATAGCC
>NZ_JBLJAK010000051.1:0-29472 GCF_047530105.1 Serratia sp. T13T92
GTAAAGGTGACGTCAAAGCCTGGCACTGGGTTGCCGTTCGCATCCTTCACCGGCAACTGCACGAGGTTCACATCGCTGCCGTTGGCCACGGTGCTGCCCGTTTCCGCCGTCAGGCCGTTCTCATCGATCTTGGCCGTGCTGTTGTCGGCTACGAAGGTCAGGTCGGTGCTGCTGGTCACGCCGCCCACGTCCGCTTCCACCTTCACACTGCCTGCCTTATCGCTGGTCACCGGCAGAGAGGCGATACCGTTCTCGTCGGTGGTCACCGTCTGCTGACGGGTGCTGCCGTCGGGGTTGGTCACGGTAAAGGTGACATCAAAGCCCGGCACTGGGTTGCCCTGTGCGTCTTTTACCGGCAACTGCACGGTGTTGACATCGGTGCCGTTGGCCACGGTGTTACCCGCTTCCGCCGTCAGGCCGTTCTCGTCGATGGTCGCCGTGGCATTGTCCGCCACGAAGCTCAGATCGGTGCTGCTGGTCACGCCGCCCACGTCCGCTTCCACCTTCACGCTGCCCGCTTTATCGCTGGTCACCGGCAGAGAGGCGATGCCGTTCTCGTCGGTGGTCACCGTCTGCTGACGGGTGCTGCCGTCCGGATTGGTCACGGTAAAGGTGACGTCGAAGCCCGGAAGCGGGTTGCCCTGCGCGTCCTTCACCGGCAACTGCACGGTGTTGACGTCGGTGCCGTTGGCCACGGTATTACCCGCTTCCGCCGTCAGGCCGTTCTCGTCGATCTTGGCCGTGCTGTTGTCGGCTACGAAGGTCAGGTCGGTGCTGCTGGTCACGCCGCCCACGTCCGCTTCCACCTTCACGCTGCCCGCTTTATCGCTGGTCACCGGCAGAGAGGCAATGCCGTTCTCGTCGGTGGTCACCGTCTGCTGACGGGTGCTGCCGTCCGGCTCGGTCACGGTAAAGGTGACGTCGAAGCCCGGGATCGGGTTGCCGTTCGCGTCCTTCACCGGCAACTGCACGAGGTTCACATCGCTGCCGTTGGCCACGGTGTTACCCGGTTTGCCGGCCAGCCCGTTCTCGTCGATGGCCGCCGTGGCATTGTCCGCCACGAAGCTCAGATCGGTGCTGCTGGTCACGCCGCCCACCTCCGCTTCTACCTTGACGCTGCCCGCCTTGTCGCTGGTCACCGGCAGAGTCGCGATACCGTTCTCGTCGGTGGTCACCGTCTGCTGACGGGTCGAACCGTCCGGGTTGGTCACGGTAAAGGTGACGTCAAAGCCCGGCACTGGATTGCCCTGTGCGTCCTTCACCGGCAACTGCACGGTGTTGACGTCGGTGCCGTTGGCCACGGTGTTACCCGGTTTGCCGGTCAGCCCGTTCTCGTCGATCTTGGCCGTGCTGCTGTCCGCCACGAAGCTCAGGTCGGTGCTGCTGGTCACGCCGCCCACCTCTGCTTCCACCTTGACGCTGCCCGCTTTATCGCTGGTCACTGGCAGAGAGGCGATACCGTTCTCGTCGGTGGTCACCGTCTGCTGACGGGTCGAACCGTCCGGGTTGGTCACGGTAAAGGTGACATCAAAGCCCGGGATCGGGTTGCCGTTCGCATCCTTGACAGGCAACTGTACGAGGTTCACATCGCTGCCGTTGGCTACGGTGTTACCCGGCTTGCCGGTCAGGCCGTTCTCGTCGATCTTGGCCGTGCTGCTGTCCGCCACGAAGCTCAGGTCGGTGCTGCTGGTCACGCCGCCGACTTCTGCTTCCACCTTCACGCTGCCCGCTTTATCGCTGGTCACCGGCAGAGAGGCAATGCCGTTCTCGTCGGTGAGCGCCGTCTGCTGACGCGTGGTGCCGTCCGGCTCGGTCACGGTAAAGGTGACCTCGAAGCCCGGGATCGGGTTGCCCTGCGCATCCTTCACCGGCAACTGCACGGTGTTGACGTCGCTGCCGTTGGCCACGGTGTTACCCGGTTTGCCGGTCAAGCCGTTCTCGTCGATCTTGGCCGTGCCACTGTCCGCCACGAAGGTCAGGTCGGTGCTGCTGGTCACGCCGCCCACGTCCGCTTCCACCTTCACGCTGCCCGCTTTATCGCTGGTCACCGGCAGAGAGGCAATGCCGTTCTCGTCGGTAGTCACCGTCTGCTGACGCGTGCTGCCGTCCGGGTTGGTCACGGTAAAAGTGACATTAAAGCCTGGGAGCGGGTTGCCCTGCGCGTCCTTCACCGGCAACTGCACGAGGTTCACATCCGTGCCGTTAGCCACGGTGTTACCCGGTTTGCCGGTCAAGCCGTTCTCGTCGATCTTGGCCGTGCCACTGTCCGCCACGAAGCTCAGATCGGTGCTGCTGGTCACGCCGCCCACGTCCGCTTCTACCTTGACGCTGCCCGCTTTATCACTGGTCACCGGCAGAGAGGCGATACCGTTCTCGTCGGTAGTCACGGTCTGCTGACGGGTCGAACCGTCCGGGTTGGTCACGGTAAAGGTGACGTCGAAGCCCGGCACTGGGTTACCCTGTGCGTCTTTCACCGGCAACTGCACGGTGTTGATGTCGGTGCCGTTGGCCACGGTGTTACCCGGCTTGCCGGTCAGGCCGTTCTCGTCGATCTTCGCCGAGGCATTGTCTGCCGATAAGGTTACGGTAGCCTCTTTCACTGCTATCGCTGACCCGGATACGTTTGCCGTGATCTTCACTGCACCCACGCTGCTGCCAGCAGTGAAAGTGGCAAGATAGACACCAGGGCGATCTTTAGATTCGCTTACTTCACCTATGGCATGAGGAATGGGTTGTGCTGTGGCAGAGGCAGGACTGATTTTGCTTGCCGCTGATGGCGGCTGGAATTGGCTGTTCAGCGTAATCTGCCCGGCGATCCCACTGATTGGACGACCGCTACCATCTTTCAGAGACAGTTCTACTTGCGTTGTTGAGCGGCCATCTGCAGGCAAACGCGCATTCTTAATCATCAGATTAGAGGTTGCTGCAATACCAAAACCGGTAACTACGACTTCCCCTTGAGCAGGCTCAGAACGGTTACCCGATTTATCGATGACGGTCACGCTGATAGGATAGTTATTATTTCCCAACAGGTTATAAGATGGCAACACGGCTTGCCACCCCTGACCATTAGGGATGATTTTCCCGCCAGCGGCGGTAAACAGGTCTGCTTTCCACTCAAATGAAGCAACACCATGCTTACTGGTGACGGTGATCGGTAACTCAATAGTTTGGCCGGAATCCCCCTGTAACAGCGGATCCATCACCACGCTCAGTAACTTCTGCTCACGATATTGCAGAACAATTTCATTATTGCGGTCTACCAGATCGTAGCGGCTGCCTGCCAGCGTACGTTTTGCTGCCATATTGGCCGGATCGAGCTGTTTTGACAGTTCAGTGCCAAAGGAATAATTGAGGGAAAGATTGAAACGAGTATCCTCCATACCGCTGGTTCCCTGCTTGTGGTCTACGCCGAAGCTAACCAATGGCACAGGAGAATAATTCACACCGAAAGTGACGGCAGCAGGATCGGACTGGCGCTTATCTTTACCAAATAAACCGACTTCATCACCAAAATACTGCTCATAAACCAGCTTGCCACCCAATTGTGGCATCGATGGCAGATAGGCTTCTGTACGGATATCAAAGCCATTAGCGGCTTTTTCATCAAAACCGTCCAGATCGCGCGAGTTCTTCCAACCACTCACACCAAAATAGCCGTTGGTAGCAATACGCAGGTAATCACGTGCATATTCAGCACCAATACCAATGCGTGAGTGACTGCCTTGGATATCACGATCCAGGAAGAGGTTATAGCCAAACATTTGCTGATCGATAAAATGACGTTGCCCTATGCCAGCGTTGAGCGTGAGGCGGTCGTCAATATAGCGCGTACCCAGTTGGCTGAAGGTAAGCAGGCTTGGGGTATCTTGCAGGGGTAACAGAACGTCTAATTGGCTGCCTTTCAGATTAAGTTTGTCATCCAGGTTTAATTGTACTTTGGCAGTACCAAATTGATTCAGCCAGTTTTCAACGGCGTCATTCGCGGTACTGGTCGCAGCACCACGAGCGATAGATTCGGCCTGTTTGGTTGGGTCACCGCTGGCTAACACGCCCGCCAAACGGCTTGCTGCCGTCGCAACTGCCTGTTCATCCTCAGTATGGGTATCTTTCGCCGCCATGACTGCCGGGGTATAGGCAATACTCATCGGGAAAACCACTTGGGTAACAATGTTAGCCCAGGCTAACAATGTGGCTATCCGAGATTTTTTAAATGCTCCAGCCTTGCGGCGTGAAGGTAAATCGTGCTTTTTCACTGCAACTACCTTATAGATAAATTGAAAAGACATACTTGTAGGAGAGGCCCAATGCATCAGGCTTACCTGTTTTCAAGTATTTAAAGGATGTTTAGCTTAATTAAAAACAATACTAATCATTAAGTTATGACTTGAGTGATAATCAAGACGTGACTCTTGCATCAATAAAATGGATATCTGAATTAATTACCTGGAATTGAAATTAACAAATTAAATCAATGAGATAAAAGCCACTAATAAAAAGATAAAGATCCTCCCCGCAAAAGATGATTTAGAGAATTAACTGTAAATACTGATAGGTGAAATCATCGCAAGCAAAAACCTCGACCTTCCGTGATTAAGTTAATGTCCAGCTTCAGTTTTCATGGGAAATGTTCATTGCAGGATAATCATTGGTCTTCTGACTATGATAACTTCATGGCTGTACTTTTCCCTGTTCATCTTGCCACCAAATTTTCACCATTGTATTGGGTATCTTAAAAAACGCAAATAAAGTAATTTTTATCGGTGATAACATAATTTCAATAGATAGCGCTTTCAGTTATGGACTGAGTATTAACTTCTCCTATCACTGATAAAAACATATTGGCTTGTAATCGTTGTTGTGTGGGACTATATTCACCACGCACATGAGCGGTGCTTCTAAAAACTCAGTTGCACCTAGTAAATGCTCATGCACCCCATAATACTTAATATGGACCAAGGCAAATTGCGCTAAGCAGACTGCAAACAATCCTTTAATAAGGGTTTTTTTCACCCTGTTTGGTTTGAACAGGCAATTCAAAGCGATCCTTGATGACAAGGACGTCTGTTAGTTTTAATAATAAGGAAAGTCACAATGAAAAAGCTCCTTCTGTCTGTTGTTGCTACAGCTCTGCTGTCGGCCGGTATGGCGCATGCCGCCAATGGCGTGAAAAAAGAAATTACCATCGTAGCTAACATCAACGATGCTATTTTTGTTTCTAAGCCAGACGGTAGCACCTGGTATGACAAAGAAGAATTGTTTGCCAAAGATTATACCCAGACTGAGTTTGCTTCTAACGATCTGCCAGTGCGTGTTTACACCACCGACAACGAAGTCAACGTATCTCTGGTTCAACCACTGACCATTAACCGTGCTGATGGTGCCCAGTTGTCTAACGTTGTGGTCAATTTTGCGGGTAAAGCCGTCGTTCAGGGTACCCCGCTGAAAGTTATGCAAACCACTACCGCTCCAGGTGGATATGACAACACCTATACGCTTAAAATCGATGCCAAAGCGCCAACCAATGCGACCGGCAGCACCAATGGTTCATACCAGGGCGATCTGGTCATGTTGTTCGAGCCAAAGGCTTAATAACGTTACCCTCTTCATACGTCTAGTTGCCTCTGTGTTGACGGTTATTACTCGCCCATTCTTGGGGGAGGTACCCTGCGTCACCTTCATGCAACTCGAATTATTTTAGGGTAGATATCGTAAAGCGTTAAGTGACGCTTAATTGCGTAATAAATTTAGGGTTATCTCCGGATAACCCTAATAGCATACGAAGAACGCCATCTTCTGTTTTTATAACGGAAGCTTTCTGTATATCTAGTGCAAAAGAATAGATAGGGTGTGGCTTGTTAATTATTAACATCAAAAAATTAATAATAGGTTACTGGCCGTGTTGTTGAGTCTCTATATATGGAATATAAGATGGGCAGAAGTATCCCAGGATGGGCAACAGGTTTATTATTATTGACTCCGTCAGCAGCCACTTATGCTGAGGGAGCTCAAATTGAATATCAGGTGCCCGCAGGCTTCTCTGAGGCCGAGCAGGATTCCTCCATGCAATTTCTCGCCACCCTCGACAGCACCCCTCTACCTGGCCCGGTCAGTTGGTCTGCCCAGCAAAATCGGCTCACTTTTGATGAGGCGCTTTATCGCCAAAATGGGATTTCAACCGAGCAGATCGAGCTGCTGAACAAGGTACTGGCACAGATACCTTATGCGGTCTGCCCCAACGGCTGTGACTATACCATCAAGGGCCAAACCGTCTCGCTCGACAAGGTCAAGCAGTCACTAACTATCACCGATGGCAGCAAGCGTTACGTGCAGCCCCAGACAATGATGGGCTTCATCCACAACCAATCGCTGGATGTGCGCACCGCATCCAACGAGTACCGTGCTGTTTCCGCCTTCGGTCAGGGTTACCTTGGTCTGCCTTCACAGAGCTATGGCTACCTGAGCTGGTATTACAACGACAGCAAAAATTTCGATACTCGGACCACCGATCAGGGCGTCAGTACCTGGTATTTGCAGAAGAATTTCGCCAATACCTATCTGCGCAGTGGCCGTCAGGACAGCCGCGATACCGCAGCTGGCAGCGTCAGCACGTCACTCAACCCGAGCTTTGACCAGTTTGTCACCTTGGGCAGCCAGGACAACCTGAAACGCGACAACCAGTCCGCTGGCAAGATGGTGCTGTTCGCTACCGCTGACGGTGACTACGAGTTCTATCGTGATGGCCGTCTTATCCGCCGTCTGCCTGCGGTGATCGGCCGTAACGAGATTGACTATAACCAGTTACCCGGCGGCTTCTATAGCGTCGAGGTCAGATTAGTCAATCGCAGCGGCCAAGTGGTGAGCAGTGAGAAACAACAGATTGCCAATATCAATTACGGCGGCAGCACTGGCTGGTATGTCACGCTGGGTAAAGAGCTTGATACAGAGAAAAGCCTCCTCAGCGCAGGGGCCAGCTTTCAGACCAACTGGTTTGCGGCCAGCAGCGCACTGCTAAAAGGGACCGGCAACCGTTGGGCGATGGAGCATAACCTCACCCGACCAATGCAAGTCGCGGACATGGAAGTGACGCCGACCGTAGGCGTGATGGCCGGGGAAAAACGCGTTGGTGGCTACGCCAGCCTGAGCGCAGGCAACCAGCAATTGGGTTACCTGACCGCCTCGCAGTACCAGAATACCGCGGTGTCCGAGTTCTACCCGGCTAACAACAGCACCGCATTTGGCTATAGCCGCCAGTTCGGCCCAACCCGCCTAGGCTACAACTACAGCCGCTATAGCAACAGCGAACGACATCAGTTGCAGAGTACCTGGAACTGGCGTGGCAACGGGGTTTGGGCGGTGATCGCCATGGGTGTGCAAAAAGGTGGCTATGACAACAGCAGCAACAATTACGGGCTGTACCTGAATACCACCATCATGCTGGACCGCAATACCGGCACCCTGAACGCCGCCTATAACAACGGCAAACTCTATACCGGTGGGAGTTACGCCCGTGAATTTGAGGACAGCACCGGTACCACCACCGCCGGTATTGACTTCAGTGACGTTGGCCGCACCAACGCGGTTGGCTTGAACGCCCGCCGCAACGGCACCCGTGGGGATGCTTCTTTACGCGTTGGGGTCGACGACCATATCACCAGTGGCAGCTTCAACTACAACGGCATGTTTGCCGCAAGCCAGGATGGCTTTGCCTTGGGGCGCACCAGCCCTAGTGGTGCCGCCATGCTGGTTCGTACCCCGAAACTGGGTGACGCGAAATATGGCTTCAAGGTGGAAGGCAACCCGGTTGGTGGCGGCAGTACCTATGCGGTGCCATTAGCCAGCTATCAGGACGTGACTTTTGCCCAGGCGCAGTCGGTAGATGCAGACATGGACATGAATATCCGTCTGCCCGCCAACGTGGTACGCGCCCACCCTGGGCAGGTGTATCCGGTGCAAGCCGAGGTGGAAATGAACCTGCTGTATAACGGCTTCCTGGTCAACAACCATGGGGGGCCGGTGAGCGGCACGGTAAGCGAGACCGGCGATACGGTCTACCCGAATGGCCTGTTCTCGCTGGCGTCCACGACGTTGATTAAAGAAATCACCGTGACCGGTAAGCAGGGGCGATACCGCTGCGACATGACAAAACCAAAAGATAAACGCTATCTCTGTATAGCAGGTTGAAACGGATATCCCTGAGGATGTCGCCTGCGGGAACAGCGAAGAATTGATGAGAATGAATAAGGAAAACCATGATTAAACAATTGCAGTCTGCGCTGGTAGTCAGCCTTCTGGCTCTAAGTTACCTGGCCCATGCTGATGGCCAACTGATGGTAATGCCAGCGCGTAGCACCGTCGAGGGGCAGCAACCCCGTACCGTACAGGTCAGCAACCTCGGCGATAAACCACTTTATCTGAAGGTGGATCTGATGCGTGTCGAGAACCCTGGTGAGACCCCGGAGCGCAAGACAGCCATTGGTGATATCACCGTCCCTGAGATGATGGCCAGCCCGGCCAAACTGACGCTGGGGCCGGGCCAGAAACGCGATATCAATCTGGTCGCGTTGAAAGCACCCGCCAGAGAGACGCTCTACCGGCTGTATATCGTCCCGGTGTCCAGCATCAAGGTGGTAGGAGATGAAAACAAAGAAAAAATCAGCGCCCCACTGACCTTCGGTGTGGCTTATGGCGTTTTGGTCCATCACTTGCCTTCTTCAGGGGGACAGACCCGGGCCTGGAGCCATCAATGCACAGCAGGCGGTTTGCAACTGACGTCCAGTGGTAGCGTGCACTCGTTATTCAAGCAGCTGCAAGCGACCCCGGCAGACAATATGGCAAAGGAACAAAAAGTGTTCCCGGGCACACCATTGGTGTTCCCGGTGAAAACCCTGAAAGGAAACGCCGATGGCCAGCCGTTTGACATCCGTTGCCCGTGAGGTCACAGGACTACTGCTGTGCTTCCTCCCTTTGGGGGCAGCACAGGCGCTAATTGATATCAGTCCGAAAATTGTTGAGATGCGGGGTGAACAGGCGGTGGTACAGGTCAGCAACACCGGCGATTCGCCGGAATTTGTTGGCATCACTCTGTTTGAGATCGGTAATCCCGGCGTGCCTATCGATGAGGAACAGCTGATACCTCTGGGGATGAGCAAAGATCCTTATCTGTATGCTGCACCATTCAAACTCTCGCTGGGGCCACGCCAGCAGAAACCGGTGCAGTTAACGGCGCTTAAACCGCCGGAAAGAGAAAAAGTGTACCGCCTGGCGGTTATTCCCCAGCAAAAAGCCAGCATTAGCGGTACCCGAGACAATGTAATGTTGGTCAGCCTGGGGTTTAACGGCCTGGTACGCCAGTTGCCGGTTAAGCAGGTTGCTACCTGGCAGCACAGTTGTGAAGCCAGCAGTCTACAGTTGCAGGCCACCGGCACGGTGCGAGTAGAATTCAGCGAACTAAAGCTGAATGGCCAAGCCGTGGATGATTTTAATGTCTACCCCGGCACGCCAAGGCAAATGGCAGGGAGCACATTGAGTGGTAATGTGCAGAACAAGCCCTTCAGCCTCCAGTGCAGCAAATGAGAGCAGACAATAAAGGGATGAACAGCATGAAGTTATGGCAGCAGGCGATAATGGCAGTCTTACTGCTGACTGGGAGCACGGTATATGCTGCTGACACCGCGCTGGGCAGCGTGCCCATCAGCATTACCCTCACCAATCTGGTTCAGATCACGGTAGAGAAACCGGGCGGTGGTTGGTATGACACATTAACACTCAGCAACAGCGTGGGCAGTGACATCACGCGCTATCAGGCTCAGGTACCGGTTCAGGTCAGCATCCGCAATGGGCAAGACTTTAGGGTCTCACTGGTTAATCCGCTGATACTGACTCATGAAACCGACACCGCTCTGGCTTTTACCACCGAACAAGTAGGGTTTGGCAGCAACGCAACTACGCTAAAACCACTGGGCGCTACGCCGGTAGATTTCAGCAATCCTACACAGGTGGGAGGCACCTCGACGGGCAGCTATCTGCTTTCCGTCTCCGCCCGCCAGCCTACAGGTGTGCAGGGGAAGATATCAGGCAATTACGTCGGTAAACTGATAATGATGTTTGAAGTTAAAGTTTAAGAAAAACTAAAACGCCCTTGCGAATACAGCAATGGCGTGAGTTGAAAAAATCAATTGGAAGCTTACGCGCTAATCGCGAGAGAGATATGAAGATAATAGTAAATTTATCGCGCTTGATGGCTTGCTCTCTGCTGGCATTAAGCACACACGTAATGGCAACTCAATATACTCAAAACATCACCGGTTGCTCTGTTACCAAATTAGGAACTAATAAGTTTCAGGCAAAATTCACCTACGTAGTGACACCAGTGGCAGGGGGGAGTGTGACTACTCGGAGTAACTTTTATGTCGAAGTGCCAACCACAGTCGGTACAAATTTAATCGTTCATCCACAAAATAGCTCTACTAGCACTTTTAGTAATGTGGTTGCCAATGCTAACTTAGGTTATAATATCAGCACTCGTGGATTGAGTTTTTACGGCATTCCGAACGCTAACGTAATTATGTTCAGTTCGTTTATTTCCATAGATTTTACTACGGACACTGCGGGAGCATATCCGGGTTTACGTGCCCGCCTCACAAACGAAAACACGGGCGGAGCAAGTCAGACCAGCGTTATGTATATTGCGGCTAATGGATGCCAGCTTTCTATAACGAACATTCCTAAGCCTGAAGATGTCGATACACCAGAGCCAGCATTCACTATGAGTTCGGCGGTGTGGCAGATGAATACTCTTGATGTAAGCAATTTACCCGATATTTCGGCAAGTGGAAACGGTTATGCAGCATCGATTAGTAATATCGCCAGCAATAATCTGTGTATCAACTATGTAACGGCAGGGGTAAAAAATAAAGCCTATGCGTTGAGCGTAACAAACACCTCAAGCATGCAGGGTGGACGTAGTTTATTTACCCTACAAGGCACTGCTAGCCAGTTGTTTTATAACCTGCAGTTGGCCAGCAACGACGGGGTGACGGCAAACGACTTCAGTTTCCCAACTGCAAGCGCTAAATACATCACATTAACGCAGACTGCCAGTAGTACCCCTAACCGTAGCCAGATGTGTTGGACGCCAAAGATCAACCTGTTTAAAAACGCGGCGACTAAGGAAGGGATGCACACGGGTAGCGTAAATTTTGTCATCAGCCCCAAAGCATAATTCAATATTCACTTTATTTAGTTTTTATTGATTATTAACAAACCCCAGATGGGGAAGCGGAACGATTTATCCTCAAGTCACTTCAAGTTGCGGCTAGTTGCCACCGCGGCAACTTGAAGGACGACGGGTAAAGCCATTGATTACTCGACCGCCCTGGACCAAGGATAGATCTTACATTCCCATTGCAGTTTATCTATCATGGTCCTGGCATGCATCGTCAACGGCAAACGATGAGAATAGATAAAACTGTAGGACGCATCGGGTAATTGCTCTTCGATCGGTATTATGCACAACTGCTGGCTTAGATAAGGTACCCGAAGCATCTCTTTCGCGGCCACGGTCAAAAAGCCAGCATTCATCACCATCTGCAACGTGATGGCCGCCGTGTCCCCTCGAATAATAGTCTGTGAGTTCTCTTCCCCTTCGGGGAACAACAGTGCATCAAGTTCACCGAAGTAACCTATTTTCGCTGTGGGTAAATACCATTTGGCCTGTTTGAGCTGGCTCAGCGAGGTACTCTTAGCCAATGGATGATCTCGGTGTGCCACCACGGCAAAAGGAGTGGTAAAGAATGGCTCTTCAATAAATTCGCTAGCCAGGATCGTTTCCGGCGACGTTGCGCCGATGACGAAGTCTAATTCTCCCCCTCGCAGGGCAGGTAATAGCTCAGAAATTTGGCCTTCCGTAAGATTGATGTTGACCTGCGGAAAGCGTTTATTAAAGCGCTGGATTGCTGCTGGCAACATGGTAAAAAAGGGTAACGACGAACTCCCCAACTCAATGGTTCCCTGAGAGGTGGCGTTAAGCTGCTTTGCTTCATTGACTGCGCGCTCCAACTCTTTCAGCACCAATTGAACTCGGGGCTCAAAAAGTTTACCTGCTTCGGTCAGTACCACGCCACGCGGTCCACGCATCAGAAGTGGAGTGCCTAACATTTTCTCAAGTTCATTCATTGATTGTGTCAATGCAGGCTGAGTCTGATGCAGGGCTTTGGCTGCAGCCCGAAAACTCCCGTGTTCGATAATCGACTGGAACACTTTAAGCTGGTTAGGTTTGGGCAGATTTTTCATAACGATGATATCTGTTTCTCACTATATTATTGATTTTTATATTCCATTATAGGGACATAAAACCCTCTTAAGACAAAACCAGTTAGGGAACGACGCTGCTATTAATTCGTTTTTATCTTAGTTAAAAACAGGCAATGACAAGATAAAGCGAGATATTGATGGCTTATCCTGATGCTGCCATGGCAACTTCCCACAAGATTGGTGGGTAATGTATTAAGGCATAGGCCTTTAATGCATCAGTAACGAACTACCACCAACAATATGCTGTTTTCCTTCCCTTTTATATCCATGAATTTATCTTACTTTACTACTCGATTTGCTATATCGCTTACAGACTAATTTGACCCAATACCCTCTCCCAAGGCGAAGCACTCTTGTTATATTTTCTTTTACCCATCAGATTCACCAAGGGGCATAATGAACGAACCCCCAGTTTGGCCAAGGCTGCACGTTTATGATGGCTTACTGTTCTGAAATCTAGTTTCAAGTCGTCAGCTATCTTTCTCGCGGTGTCACCATCCAGTAGCATGCGCAAAATCTCTAATTCACGCGGTGTGAGCATAGAGGAGCTTTTCCCGAAACTTGGCTCTTTATTCGCAGTAGTGCTCAGCAATTCCCTGCTTAACTCATCAAGCGTTATTGCCTTATTCAGTATGATACTGACGTTTCTCAACCCACTAAAGTAACATTTTAGTGGGTTGACATCGGCTATATCACCTATCAGTATCACTTTGCTGTTGGGATGCATTTTCGGCAAACGCTCTCCAACAAGTTGCAACAGTGAGGTCAGGTTATATTCACGGTTACAGACCGTTAGGATGACTAAATTCACTACCGGCAAGACGTTTAAAGCGCCCTCGCATTCTGAAAAACTGTCGCTACTGTCTACAATATCAAGAGAGACCGACAAATCTGTATCTTTAATTAATGCTTCTAACCCTGCTCGCATAAAATTACAGGAGCATTGCAAAACGACTTTTTTCCTTCTCATTACTTCCTCATGTTTTTTTGGATATGACGCTTTTGGTAAGATCCTCTTCTTAAAACACCATACTCATTGCTACTATCATTACTCTAGCAGCTACAATATTTAGCGATGAGATTGCCTCTCCCTGTAATGAAAGCCATCAGAATATTTTGTAATGCTAATAGCTTTAAGTTAAAGGTGGCACCTCAGACATTAACAAATGCAACCCTACCTTTATTTTCAGCAAGTATAGGATTTTACTTGGTCGTTGTGAAGGAAGTATTTTCTATCGGTGATAATTAAAAGTAATAAACTCACCGTATAACAATAAACTTCAGGGGTATTAAAAATAATTATAAATACGCCGTCGTTGTTTTATAAGGATTTTATTGCTTTAAATAACTTATTTTTATCACACATAGAAAAAACTATATTTACAGAGGTTATATTTAACCCCTAAAGTACACCTCGTTGAAAGGCACTTCACTTAAAAGAGAACATCATCTCTTTCTTTATATAGGAAAGGTTTAATACAGCCTTCTTATTACTGATAAGTCTGTGAGAGATAACCCTATTTGGAAGAGGTATCTCATATTATTCAACAACTAACGTACTTATTCACAGCGTCTTTTTATAAACACGGCGCTTTTTAACTGTAATTAAGGAATGTAAATGAACAAATTTATTCTGTCTGCTATCGCAGGCGTCATGCTCTCTTCTGGTCTGGCTCAGGCTGCTTCTGGCGGTACCATCAATTTTCAGGGGCAGTTAAGTAATAACACCTGCGAGGTCGTTGTCGACGGCCAAGCTAGCAACCCGACGGTTACCCTGCCAATTGTTAGTATTAGTCAACTAGGAAGTGCGGCACAGACGGCCGGGCTCACCGGTTTCACCCTGGCACTGGCCAACTGCAGCGGTAGTTTGAAAACCGCTTCTGCTTTCTTTGAAGCTGGTGCAGCGGTAGATGTGCTTACCGGCCGCCTTAAAAACACCGGTACGGCACAAAACGTCAGCCTGCAATTGCGTGATGGCACCAGTGCTTCTCAAGCGGTGATCAAAGCGGGTAGCGCGGATCAGATCAACGGCAACTCGTTTGTAAACGTCGAGTCTGGTAGCACTAACTTGCCCTATTTTGTTGAGTATTATGCTGAAGGTGCAACCACCCCAGGCACCGTCGTCAGCAGTGTTGTTTACTCTATTCAGTACAAGTAATGCCTTGAGGGAGGGGGCTCCCCCTCCCAAATAATCTACTTCAGGAGACTTTATGCGTTTTCCCTTTCATAACATTTTACGAGTAGCTGGTTTGGCCGTGGTGGCCCTATTCAGTGCTCAAAGTTTGGCAAGTATCGTGATTAATGGGACACGAGTTATTTACCCTGCGGATCAAAAAGAAGTCAGCGTCAGACTTGATAATACGGGTAATTCTCCCGTCTTGATCCAAAGCTGGTTGGATACGGGTGATATTAATGCCAAACCGGCCGCGATTAAGGTTCCCTTTATACTGAGCCCCCCAATAAACCGAGTAGAAGGAGGCAAGGGCCAGACGTTACGGATTAGTTACTCAGGGGGGGCGTTACCCATGGATAAAGAGTCGGTATTTTGGCTCAACGTACTGGAAGTGCCCGCCAAGAAACAGGCAAAATCTGATGAAAACTACCTGCAAATGGCGTTTCGCTCGCGCATTAAAGTGTTTTATCGCCCAGCAGGATTGGCAGGTAACGCGAATGATGCCGCTCAGGCAGTCACTTGGAGCGTAAAAGGCAGTAGCCTGCAGGCGTTCAACCCAACACCCTATTATGTGTCTTTTGTCAGCCTGACGGTAAATGGCAAAAAAATTGAAGGCGAGATGGTAGCACCGAGATCTGCCCTGTCTTTGGCAATACCTGCTAATAAGGGGAATACAGTGAGCGGTGAATTTGTTAACGACTACGGCGCCATTAATTCATTTAACGCCGAAATTAAATAGTCTTGGTTTAAGTTATACGCGTAATTTCTTTAACTAGTCATCCATCAATATTCAGTAAGCAATCTTCAAGAGAGTTATCATGTTAAAAGCTTCACCCCACGGCTTGAAGAGTCAATTATCACCTTTAGCCCTGGTTATTTTGTCGACTTTTTTTGTTGGTAGTGCAAATGCTAATACTGTTGCCATAGCGCCTCAAGAAGCTACCCAGGGTGTTGAGTTTGATGCTTTTTTCCTGAAAATGGATGACGAGGCGTCGGTTGACCTAAGCCGTTTTACCCACGGTGCCTCTGCACTACCAGGGATATACCGCACCGCGATATATGTCAACAATGTGCTAGTCGATAATAAAGAAATTGAATTTAAGTCACGTGAAGATAAATCCGTTTATCCATGCTTGACCACTGAAATAATAAAAAACATCGCCTTTGATTATGAGAAGCTGCCAGCGGAAATTTTAAATACGACGGATACAGGAGTGCAATGTGTCGATCTGCAACGTAAATTACCTGACGCCCAAGTTAATTTTGACAGTAGCGAACAGCGTCTGGATTTACTGATCCCTCAGATTTATATCTTGAAATCAGCACGTGGCAGCGTCAGCACGGAATTGTGGGACAGCGGTATTGCTGCCCTGATGTTCGGTTATAACGTGAATGGATATTCCAGCGAGTCACAAGGCAAAACCTTTAACTCACTGTATGCCGGGGTTAATGCTGGGCTGAATATTGACGCCTGGTATTTACGGCATAACGGTGCTTACAACTGGATGGAGAACGGGCCTGCGCAATATAGCAACCGCAACACCTATTTACAGCGGGATATTCCGCAAATCATGGGCCGCGCAGTCGTTGGACAAGCCAATACGCACGGGCAGCTGTTTGACACCTTGCCGTTCAACGGCCTGCAACTGACCAGTGATGAACGTATGCTACCAGGCTCACAACGCGGCTATGCGCCAGATATCAGAGGGATTGCGCGTACCAATGCCAGAGTGACGGTACGCCAGAACGATCAGGTGCTCTATGAAACCACGGTCACGCCCGGTGAGTTTCTGATCAACGATCTCTATCCAACCGGGTATGGTGGCGACCTGGAGGTGACTGTGCGTGAAGCGGACGGCACTGAGCAACGCTTCCGGGTGCCCTATGCATCTGCCGCGCAACTGTTGCGCCCGGGCTCATCACACTACGCCGTTACCGCAGGCAGATTACGCAGCGACAATCTGCGTGATAACCCCGAGCTCTATCAGTTGACCTATCAGCGTGGGTTGACCAATACCCTCACCGGTTACACCGGTTTGCAGGCAAGCCAGGGCTATACCGCATTGCAGTTAGGCGCTGCCGTTGGTACACCCATCGGAGCCGTGGCTTTTGACGTCACCCAGGCGAGTGCTCAGGTAGAAAATAAGGCAGATGAGCAACTTGGTAAAACCTTTAAGGGGCAGAGTTATCACCTCAGTTACAGCAAAGTAATTGCTGAAACCAATAGTAACCTGTCGCTGGCGGCGTCCCGCTTCTCCTCTGATGGTTATCTGGATTTTATGACCGCCATGGAAAGCCGTGATGCGGTAACCAGGGGAGATTCTCCGGAATCGGTATCGCGTGCCAAAAATCGTTTCACCGTCACGGCAGGACAGGGGCTGTCTGAAGGCTGGGGGCAGTTGAATATAAGTGGTTCAATGCAGAACTATTGGAATAGAGAAGGTAGTGAGAAGCAATTTCAGGTGGGTTACAGCAACCAATACCAACGCTTGAGCTATAGCATCAGTGCCAACCGCAGCTATTCCAGCCTGGGAAATAACCAGAATAATTATCTGCTCAGCTTTAGCTTGCCGCTGGGGCGTGAAGACAGGGCGCATACTCCTCAGTTGCGCACCGATCTTTCCCACGACAGCAGTGGCCGTTACGGCCAGCAAGTCAGTATTACCGGTACGGCAGGTGAGCAGAGTCAATTGGGTTATGCAGTGACGGCGATGAATGCCAACCAGGGAGTGGGCACCAGTGGCTCGGTCAGCGGTAGCTATAACAACTCAGCAACTGTGGTAAACGGTAGCTACGGCACCGGCAAAGGTTATAACAGCATGGCGGCAGGTATGAGCGGAACGGTGATCGGGCATTCAGGCGGCGTGACCTTGACCCCCTATACCTCGGAGACTTATGCCCTGGTTGAAGCCAAAGGGGCTGAGGGGGCCAGCGTGTCGTCTTACCAAAATGTGACTATCGATTCCCGTGGTTATGCGCTAGTACCGTATCTGAATGCCTATCAGTTGAATGACGTCAGCATCGATCCGAAAGGCTCTGCTGCCAATGTTGAGCTGGATAACACCCGGCAGAGAGTAGCTCCTCATGCGGGTGCGGTAGTCAAAGTGAAATATGAGACCAAGAAAGGGACCCCTATCCTGATCGATGCCACATATCTAAGTGAACCATTGATCTTTGGCGCTGAGGTATTTGATAGCAAGGGCAACAGTGTCGGTTCCGTGGGGCAAGGCGGCCAAGTGCATGCGCGCGTGGCGCAAGATAAAGGGCAGTTGACAGTGAAATGGGGTGAGGAGCGTGTCATGCAATGCAGCCTGGGTTACCGATTAATACCACAGGCAAAGAGCAATGCGCAGAACGCTATTCAGCAGTTTAACTCGGTGTGCCAACCCAGCGCAGCACAGCCCCATAACAGCAGCGATAAAACCCTTGTATATAGCGGTTCGTAAGGTAGAGAAATGAGTAGATTAATCAATAGAATGAATCTGATAACACTGCTGCTGGGTATGGCGGCAATCTATGCGCATAGCGCGAGTGCGGCAACCTGTTCGTTTGCTGCAGGTAATAATCGGTTTATCGCAACGGTGCCTCTGCAAACTCAGAATATTACCGTTGGGCCAGATACACCGAATGGAACCGTACTGCTTTCACATTATATCGGTGGCAACGCTACAACGGGAACGGCACCTTCTCCCACGTTTACTTGTACTTCGTCACCAACCAGTTACAGCGTACTGGCAAGATACCTGAATACCAGTACGCCAAAACCGCTATCAGCCTGGAATGGTTCACCCCATCCAGGACAGGTTTATGAAACCGGCGTACCTGGTATAGGTGTTGTTATGTCTTATTGGGGAAGAGCATTTCCAACTGACAGAACGACCATCAATGTTGGCAGCAATGCGACTTATACAGGGACTGTTGGTACAGAGTTTGACCTGTTACTGATCAAGATTGGGCCGGTGTCACCAGGGACGATCAGGGGTAGTGATTTACCTAGCATCGCTGTGCAAGTGACCCCAACGGGGGGCTCTCCACTGAGTTTAAACGCGATCAATTTTTCAGGTAGCATCAATATAGTGTCGCAAACTTGCCAAACGCCGGATGTGAATGTAGCGATGGGAACCGTCAATATCGCTCAGAACTTTAAGGGGCCTGCTTCTGCCTCTACCTGGAAGGATGCATCAATACGTTTGACTAATTGCCCAAGATTCCACGGCGCCAAGTTTCAGGTAAGAAGTTATACCAGCGTGGGAAGTCCAACAAGCAGCTCCACATCCAATTCACTGGAGCTTAAATTGGCACCCAATACCGCTATTATTGATAGTGCCAAAGGGATTTTAGGGATTAAGACTGGAGCGGAAAGTGCTACGGGGGTAGGTATTCAAATGGCTTATGGTAGTGTCAATGATGCATCCCCTACCCTGGTCAATTTTGCTGGGAGCAGAAGCTTTAACATGGTCAATAATGATGCGACCACGCAGACGTTGCCATTGGTGGCTAGATACATACAGACCGGCGATCAAATAACACCGGGGAAAGCGGATGCGGCAGTGACCTTCATGATTAATTATTATTAAGCCACATAGGATTATCTTGAGCCACGTAATCGCAGTATGTGCCGAGTTATAGGGATAACTGCCCCCAGTTCAAAGTGATCAGCCATAAAATTACGGGTTATCCAAGTTGCTGAAACTATTGGCATTCGCGGAATGCTGGTGCATGCGTTATCCGTTGAGGCCAGAGAGTTCTATCTACGAGTGGGATTT
Source organism: Serratia sp. T13T92 (assembly GCF_047530105.1). Classification (NCBI taxonomy): domain Bacteria; kingdom Pseudomonadati; phylum Pseudomonadota; class Gammaproteobacteria; order Enterobacterales; family Yersiniaceae; genus Serratia; species Serratia sp. T13T92. Next base: position 19,255 of record NZ_JBLJAK010000051.1, read on the forward strand.
GAACCTTCCCATCTCGATCCGATGATGTTGATGATAACGTTGGGGGATTTGATCGAGAGTCTTTAGTGGGGGGAAAATAACGGGATAATACAACCTAAGGTGAGGAGCGCTCGCAACTGATTTCTTGAAGCTTTATTGCGCTCCCTCCTCAACGGACTACTCGACGTAAGCGGGTTGAAAAACAGTGCGCCCGATCTGACGCGCTGCATCGAGGTAAGCCTTTGGCTCCCCCAGCTCTGGCAGCAGTAACATTTCAGATGTCTTAACCGAAGCACCACAATAATCAAAAATACCGTGCGTTATCTGTGCGTTAAAGGCATCGGTAAAGCCGTGACGGTCATAAACGCCCTTGCTTGCCGCACCAAGAGCAACCAAATGCACCGGTAAATGCCCCAGTTTTTTGACCACAGCCCCATCTACAGTCTCTTCATAAGCCCAGCCATTGGAAAACACGCGGTCTACCCAGCCCTTAAGCAAGGCAGGCATGCTCCACCAGTAGATTGGGAACACCAGAACCAAGGCATCCGCGCTATCGATACGCTTCTGTTCTGCCAGAATATCCGCGGGAATGGAGGCCGTTTTTAAGAACGCAGCGATATCTGCGCCACCGTACACCGGATCGAAACCTTCCTGGGTGAGATCGGCAATTTCAAACGTATGGGCAGGTTCGGCGGCCGTTATCCCTTCGGCAATAGCGGCTGCAACACCATGGGTTAATGACGTATCGAGAGGATGGGAAACAACGATGAGTGCGTGCATTGGGGTGGCTCCTATTGTCAGGGCGAGGTATAAAACGTACTCTATATACCAACAGTAAGTTACCGTCGGTAAGTTACCTTTAGTATATAACGCTGTCAACGGGTAAATATTGCTATGGTCTCCAAACCACATTCGCGAGTTCGGCTATCGAGAGAAGAGCGTTATCAGCAGTTGCTGGCAACTGCATGGGAAATCATTCATGAAGAAGGCACCGAAGCGCTAACGCTCGGCCACCTGGCTGAACGCTCGGGCGTCACCAAGCCGGTCGTATATGATCACTTCACCAACCGTTCGGGCCTGTTTGCCGCGCTGTATCAAGAGTTTGATTATCGTCAGACCGCGCGGATGGATGAAGCTATCCAAAATACCCAACCGGAACTGGCGGCCTTGGCCTCGGTGATTGCCACTTCCTACATTGAGTGCGTGCTGCTGCAAGGCCGTGAGATGCCTAGCGTCATGGCTGCACTAGCCGGTACGCCCGAGCTTGAGAAAATCAGGAATGATTACGCCGTGGTATTCATCGAGAAATGCCGCCAGCTCTTTGCCCCCTTCTGCTGCGATAACCAGCTTCAGGACGCCGCGCTATGGGGTATGCTCGGCTCTGCGGAAGGGCTATCCTACGCCACCAGCTGTGGCGCGATTACGGCAGCCCAGGCTAAGGAAGAGTTATTCGGCATCATTATTTCGATGGTGCAGCGAAGTGGCGATCGGCCGGATATGGCTATGCCATAATAAGCACAGTGTTACCCCTCATCATGGAAGAGAGTTATGCCGACGATCGTTACCCACGCCGCAGTGCCGTTATGCCTTGGTTTAGGGCTGGGCCAGAAAATCATACCGGCCCGCTTGCTGCTCGCAGGCGTGGTTCTTTCTATGCTGCCGGATGCCGACGTATTAGCGTTTAAATTCGGCGTGGCTTACGGCAATCAGTTCGGCCATCGCGGTTTCACGCATTCACTGCTGTTTGCATTCCTGATGCCTAGCTTGGCACTGCTGTTCTACCGCTGGTTCAAGGCTAACCCCGTCAAGACCTGGTTGTTCCTGTTTATCTCGCTGTTATCCCACAGTTTGCTGGATTCGGTGACCACCGGAGGCAAAGGCGTCGGCTGGCTGTGGCCATGGAGTGACGAGCGTTTCTTTGCGCCCTGGCAGGTGATCCGCGTAGCGCCGTTTAGCCTCGAGAAATACCTGACTCCTGCTGGGCATGCGGTGATCATGTCGGAATTACTGTGGGTTTGGTTGCCTGGAGCCATCTTGATGACCGGCATGATAGCGCTACGTAAGTTCATGCAGCGCCAGTAAGAAATTGATTAAATAGGCGGGCACCGCATACAGCGCCCAGCGGTGAGCCGGTTAAGATTTGTAAGCGGCTTAACCAACAAAATCAATTCTGGTCAGCATTAACGTGCCTTGTTGAAGAGTAAACTCTACACGCATTCCCCCTTCACAAATTTCTGACAGCCCTGGGATCAGCAGGTTGGAATCAGTGCCGATAAATACGGCAAGCGTTCCGTCCTCAAAATCACCCGAACCGACCGAATCGCAGGTGCCTTCAATCAGTACTTTCTTCGCCCCATCATGGTAATAGAACTGCCCGTCCTCCTCGGCTGGGAAGTATTTTCTGGCCTGCTCCAACGGAGTTAATGAGTTCACCCGGAAATCAATCACCTGCTTTTTAGTGAGGTTGACACCCAGCAGCGGTATTTCCTTCAAACCATCCCTGACTTGCTGCGCATAGTGGTCGAACAGTGCTGGGGTTATGCTTTGTTGATGTTCATCAGGCGTTCCTGCCAGGAAAGTATCAGCGACGTTCTCAAGCGGGAAGAGAATATGCGCCTTTAAATAGGCCATATCCGCCGTCTTGATCGCCTGTTGGAATAGCTGGAACTGAGTGAGCATCTCAACCTTGAGGCTGTCATCGATCTCCTGAGGAGCTGCCGAGAGGAGCGGCTGATTTACCGCTTCCAGCAGCTTTTGTTCGGTGATCGCCGAGGCTGGCCCACTGAAGTTGCACTTCTCCACGGTCTTGCTCTCAACCATCAGCGCCTGCCACTCTGCCTTGGCATCTTTGGCCATAACTGCATCGTAGTAATTCATCCCTTGCCGATCCTGGCTCTCTTCCCCTTCCAGTCGCCCGCAGAAATACGCCATCTTGCCGGTTGTGCACAGGTGAGAAACCACAAATCTGGGTTGGGCAATAGCACCTTGATAACTGCGCCGAACCGCGTCCAGCAACGGCTTACGCTCCGCATCATAAAGACCGACGTTTTGGCACCCGCTCGCTGCGGGTTCATCTTGAATAGTGCTATGGCATTGGGCCTGCGCCGGTGAGTCGACATAAGAGTCAAAATTGCTCACCGTCGTCCAGAAGCCTTCCGCTGACTGCTGCAATTCACGATCGTAGACCACCGTCTTGCCGTTAATTTTGGCACTACCGCTACCATCATTGGTTTTAGCGGTGGCACAGAAATAGGCCTGCGAGCCGGAAACGCTCAGCTGTTTAACCACAAACTGGATATCGGTGGGATAACCGATATTGGCACGCATCTGATCCAGAATGACACGCCGTAGCGGATCGTTGGCATCCAGCGTCTGCCCTTGAACATAGGGGGATAACAATACCAGCAACAGCGCATATCTTTTCATTGGGCAAATCTCATCCTGAGCAGGCCTTACAGAGAACGCTAGTATTGGAACAATTTGGCCATCATTCAATAAAAAAACCCGCCAGCGGCGGGTTTTGAGATAAAGAGATGGAGCGACTTACGCCTGATTGGCAGGGGTTACTTTACTGGCCAGGAACTCCTGTTCGTAGGCCAGCGACTTTTTACGGTCGAACTGATGTTCCCATTTGGCAATCACCAACACCGCCAGCGCATTGCCCACCACGTTCAGAGCCGTACGCGCCATATCGAGGATACGGTCAACGCCGGCGATAAACGCCAAACCTTCCAGCGGAATACCCACGCTGCCCAAGGTCGCCAACAGTACCACAAAGGAGACACCCGGCACGCCGGCAATCCCTTTTGAAGTCACCATCAGCGTCAGCACCAGAATGATCTCTTGCCCCAGCGACAGCTCAATGCCGTATAGCTGTGCAATAAAGATGGCGGCAATACTCTGGTACAACGTAGAACCGTCCAGATTGAAAGAGTAGCCGGTAGGCACCACGAAGCTGGTGATGGATTTTGGCGCGCCGTAGGCCTCCATCTTTTCGATAATGCGCGGCAACACGGTTTCCGAACTGGCCGTTGAGTAAGCCAGGATCAGCTCTTCTTTCAAGATGCGGATCAGCGTCCAGATACGCAGGTTACACAGCCGCGCAACGGCCCCCAGAACCACCAAGGCAAAAAAGGCGATAGCGAAATAAACCAGCACTACCAGCTTGGCCAATGGCAAGAGCGAAGCGAAACCGAAGTTGGCTACCGTGACCGAGATCAGACCAAACACCCCAATAGGAGCGTAACGCATGATCATGTGGGTCACCTTGAACATGCTCTCGGCCACCGCTTTGAACACCTTCAGCAGCGGCTCTTTGGTCTCTTTCGGCAAGGAAGACAAGCCCAGGCCAAACAGCACCGAGAAGAAGATGATAGGCAGCATGTCGCCTTTGACCATCGACGAGAACACGTTAGAAGGAATTAACGAAAGGATGGTGGCAACCAGGCTATGTGAGCCGCTTTGCACCTGTTCCGTCGTTTTTTCATACTGTGAGATATCGACCGCGGTCAGCACCGACATGTCGATGCCGTGCCCGGGTTGAAAAACATTAGCCAATGTCACACCCACGATGATGGCGATGGTGGTGATCACTTCAAAATAGATAATGGTTTTCAATCCAATACGGCCCAGCTTTTTGGTATCGCCAATACCGGCAATACCGACGATTAGCGTGGAAATAACAATAGGCACCACGATCATCTTGATCAAACGAATAAAGATATCACCGGCGGGGCTCAATATATTACTGACCATCCACTCACGCGATTCCGTTTGATTATGCAGCACTGCGCCCAGGATAATACCCAATACCAACGCGATCAGGATTTGCCAGGCCAGGCTGATTTTTACATTTTTCATACCCAAAAAGTCCTCAAAGACTCCGTGCCAACGTGTTAAACACACCGAGGCTCCGGAAGGAATACTTAATCATTTATTACAGGCTTATGTTTGTGAACCTCTGCGCCAACTGCCCTTGGTGTAACGCAGTATAAATCTGTACCATCTGAAGGCGGGCTTCTGCAAGCCTTGTTTCATCTCGACTTTGTCCGTTTCGCCAGCAAAAAACCAACAAACAAAAAACGAACTGCAACATAATTACTTGTTCTAAAAAACATAATATTATCTTGGGCGGAACAATAGCCGATAGGATAGGACGATTTTTAATCAAAATAAAAGTGCGTGATTCGTCATTGCATTTGCATATTTAGTCTAAAAGTGTGTTTCCATATTGTTAACGCAAGGTTTAAAAAAAGAAAATAAAAGCCCCATGTGAACACCTTCAACATGCCAAGATAAGTCTTAATATGATTCACGCAGCTAATAAATTACCACAAAATCATTCACCAAATATCTTGTTTGTATTTGCAAAAAAACCAACATAATAAAGGCAGAACAAATAACCCATCGACAGGTTGCAGCTAACAATTATGCTGAGTATTTATAGCCGTCATTAATAGAGTCTGATTAGCTGTAAAATATAACTTCGACCTTATTCTTTCCTGCCCCCTCAAGCCGATGCCTCACGCTTAATATTTTTAGTTATCTAAAAACTTTTTTAACAGAAATACGCCCATTACCGTCTTTTCACCGTCAACCAAACAGTTACACAACACAATTACGACAGTAATTATTACAAATCAACATCTTCGTTGCGTGATCTGCCGCCCAAAAAAGAAACAAACCGTCATGGCAAACTATACTTAACCATCAGTTGACATATCATTAACAATTCTAAGGAGAAAAACCATGAGCCAACTGCACAAACACGCCATTCCTTCTGCAATTGCAGATCGTGCCCTGATCAATCCGGAGCAATACCAGCAATATTATCAACAGTCTGTACAAGACCCAGCGGCATTCTGGGGCGAGCACGGCAAGATCCTCGATTGGATCAAGCCCTATACCTCAGTGAAGAACACCTCTTTCGATCCTGGTCATATCAGCATCCGCTGGTTTGAAGACGGTACCCTTAACCTAGCGGCAAACTGCCTGGACCGCCACTTGGCCGAACGCGGCGACCAAACCGCCATCATCTGGGAAGGTGACGACCCGACCCAATCGGCCAAGGTCACCTACAAGCAGCTGCACCACGATGTCTGCCAGTTCGCCAACGTACTGAAAAAGCTCGGGGTGAAAAAAGGCGATGTGGTGGCCATCTATATGCCAATGGTGCCTGAGGCCGCCGTCGCCATGCTGGCCTGTGCGCGCATTGGCGCCGTGCACTCGGTGATCTTTGGGGGCTTTTCCCCAGAAGCCGTAGCGGGCCGTATTATCGACTCCAACTCCAAACTGGTGATCACCGCTGATGAAGGGCTGCGTGCTGGCCGCGCGGTACCGCTGAAAAAGAACGTCGATGATGCGCTGAAGAACCCAGGGGTGAAAAGCGTCAACAACGTGGTGGTCTTCCAACGCACCGGCAAGCCGGGCTACTGGCAAGAAGGGCGCGATCTCTGGTGGCATGAGCTGACCGAAGGCGTATCTGCCGACTGCCCACCGGAAGAGATGAACGCGGAAGATCCGCTGTTTATCCTCTATACCTCCGGCTCAACCGGCAAACCGAAAGGCGTGGTACATACCACCGGGGGCTATCTGGTTTACGCCGCGCTGACCTTCAAATACGTCTTTGATTACCACGATGGCGACGTCTATTGGTGCACCGCCGACGTGGGCTGGGTTACCGGCCATAGCTACCTGTTATATGGCCCATTGGCCTGCGGTGCCATTACGCTGATGTTTGAAGGCGTGCCGAACTACCCAGGCGTAAACCGTCTGTCGCAGGTAGTGGATAAGCATCAGGTCAATATCCTATATACCGCGCCAACGGCAATCCGCGCCCTGATGGCCGAAGGCGACAAAGCAATCGAAGGCACCAAACGCGATTCGCTGCGCATTATGGGTTCCGTAGGTGAGCCAATCAACCCAGAGGCCTGGGAGTGGTATTACAACAAGATTGGTAACGCAAAATGCCCGATCGTTGATACCTGGTGGCAAACCGAAACCGGTGGCTTCATGATCACCCCACTACCAGGAGCTACAGAGCTGAAGGCTGGCTCCGCCACTCGCCCATTCTTTGGTGTACAACCGGCATTGGTCGACAATATGGGCACCCCACAGGAAGACGCCTGTGAAGGCAACCTGGTGATCACCGATTCTTGGCCGGGCCAGGCTCGAACTTTGTACGGTGACCATGACCGCTTCGAGCAAACCTACTTCTCTACCTTTAAAGGCATGTACTTCAGCGGTGACGGCGCACGCCGTGACGAAGATGGCTATTACTGGATCACCGGCCGTGTCGATGACGTGCTGAACGTTTCCGGCCACCGTCTGGGCACGGCCGAAATTGAATCCGCATTGGTATCCCACCCCAAAATTGCCGAGGCTGCGGTGGTAGGTATTCCACATAACATCAAGGGTCAGGCAATTTATGCCTATATCACCCTGAATCATGGGGAAGAGCCAACGCCGGAACTGTATGCCGAAGTACGTAACTGGGTGCGTAAGGAAATCGGGCCGATTGCCACGCCTGACATTCTCCATTGGACCGACTCTTTGCCAAAAACGCGGTCTGGCAAAATTATGCGGCGTATTCTGCGCAAAATTGCCGCCGGTGATACCAGCAACCTGGGGGATACCTCAACGCTGGCGGATCCGGCTGTAGTCGAAAAGCTGTTGGAAGAGAAACAATCAATGAAAGTTCCATCCTAATCCGCGCTGCCTCCGGCCGTTCATCTGCCATGCGCAGCTGAACGGCCTGTATACCTGAAAGCTTTCAACTGCAGTAAAGCCGATCCCAGACATTTGGCTGGGATGGGTCAAGGTGGCCCGCAGAGCGCCAATTTGCCAGCTGGAAGGGTATCGCGTGGCGTACTTGTTCAATACCTATTGGAGAAACTCGGATGAATGAAGATATTTATCAAAGGATTGAAGAAAACCCGCGCTTTCAGGAGCTGGTGCAAAAGCGCAGCCGTTTCGCCTGGCTCCTGTCACTGATCACACTAGCGCTGTACGTCGGCTTTATCTTACTGATCGCCTTCGATCCTCAGTGGCTGGGGACTCCACTCGGTCCCGGATTAACCATTACCCGTGGGATCCCGGTTGGCGTGGGATTGATCGTGATTTCTTTCGTGTTAACCGGGATCTATGTTTATCGTGCCAACGGTGAATTCGATCGCCTGAATGCTGAAATCCTGCGTGAGGTACAACAATGAAGCGCCTACTTTCAGCTACCGCACTGTTGGCCCTGCCAGGCCTAAGCCATGCCGATGCCATTGGTGGTGCAGTACAGCGCCAACCGCTGAACATCCAGGCCATCATCATGTTCCTGCTGTTCGTCGGTGCCACCCTTTACATCACCTACTGGGCTTCCAAACGTACCCGCTCTCGTCAGGATTACTACACCGCTGGCGGGCGCATCACCGGGTTGCAAAACGGCCTGGCTATCGCCGGTGACTTTATGTCTGCGGCATCGTTCCTCGGTATCTCCGCGCTGGTTTATACCTCTGGCTATGATGGGCTGATTTATTCCATTGGCTTCCTGATTGGTTGGCCAATCATATTGTTCCTGATTGCCGAGCGGCTACGTAACCTTGGCCGATATACCTTCGCCGACGTGGCCTCCTACCGCCTGAAACAGAAGCCGATTCGCTCCCTTTCAGCCTGTGGTTCCCTGGTGGTGGTAGCACTGTATCTGATCGCCCAGATGGTGGGCGCGGGCAAATTGATCCAGCTGCTATTCGGCCTCAATTACCACGTCGCCGTTGTCTTGGTCGGTATATTGATGGTGCTGTATGTCCTGTTCGGTGGCATGCTGGCTACCACCTGGGTGCAAATCATCAAGGCCGTGCTGCTGTTGGCCGGTGCCAGCTTTATGGCGTTGATGGTGATGAAATCCGTCAACTTTGACTTCAATACCCTGTTTGCCGAAGCCGTGAAGGTGCATCCGAAAGGGCTTGCCATCATGAGCCCTGGCGGACTGGTCTCCGACCCTATATCCGCCCTCTCCCTGGGTCTGGCATTGATGTTCGGGACCGCCGGTTTGCCACATATCCTGATGCGTTTCTTCACCGTTAGCGATGCCAAAGAAGCGCGTAAGAGCGTGTTCTATGCCACCGGTTTTATCGGTTACTTCTATATCCTGACCTTTATTATCGGTTTCGGCGCGATCCTGCTGGTCAGTGGCAATCCGGCCTTCAAAGATGCCAGTGGGGCATTGCTGGGCGGAACGAACATGGCGGCGGTGCATCTGGCTAACGCGGTGGGGGGTAACTTCTTCCTCGGCTTTATCTCGGCAGTGGCATTTGCCACGATCCTGGCGGTGGTTGCCGGGTTAACGTTGGCAGGTGCTTCGGCGGTGTCTCACGATCTCTATGCCTGCGTCATCAAAAACGGCAAAGCGACCGAGCGTGACGAGCTGAAAGTCTCCAAAATCACCGTGGTATTGCTCGGGGTGGTGGCTATCGCGCTGGGGATCCTGTTTGAGAAGCAGAACATTGCCTTTATGGTGGGGCTGGCATTCTCCATTGCGGCCAGCTGTAACTTCCCAATCATCATTCTTTCCATGTACTGGTCACGTCTGACCACGCGGGGAGCAATGATCGGCGGGTGGCTTGGTCTGTTAACCGCAGTGATCCTGATGATCCTGGGCCCGACTATCTGGGTGCAGATCCTCGGCCATGCCAAACCGATTTATCCTTACGAATATCCAGCGCTGTTCTCTATGCTGGTCGCCTTTATCGGCACCTGGTTCTTCTCTGTGACCGACAATTCGTTGGTTGGGCAGCAAGAACGCGTGAAATTCCGTTCCCAGTTTGTACGTTCACAAACGGGGTTGGGGATTTCGCAGGGGAGTGCACACTAAGCCGTTGATTTGGGCTGAGGTTGACTCGGCCCTGCTTTAAAGAGTTAGCCTGCTGGGTCTTCCGGCAGGTTAATTTGCAGATCGAGTATTACCCCTCACCCTAACCCTCTCCCACAGGGAGAGGGAACCGATCGAGTCCGCTGATATTCCTGCGCAATACCCCATCTTTTTTCTGATTACTCATCACTGCCGAAACGGCATGGGTTCATCAAAGGTTCCGACTTGCCGAAGCCGCACGGGCTTATCCACGACACCGGACAGCTCCCTCTCCCCCGCACGGGTGTTCAGGATGTTCTCGGTGGGTACTCTGGGAGAGGGCTGGGGTGAGGGGTTTTCACTGTTATTTCCTGTTTTCTGCGCATAGCAAAAAGGCCATCCTT
>NZ_JBLJAK010000052.1:0-29234 GCF_047530105.1 Serratia sp. T13T92
CCATCGAACTGCCAGAAGGCGTAGAGATGGTAATGCCAGGCGATAACGTGAACATGGTTGTTACCCTGATCCACCCAATCGCTATGGACCAAGGCTTGCGTTTCGCAATCCGTGAAGGCGGCCGTACCGTTGGCGCTGGTGTTGTTGCCAAAGTTATCGCTTAATCGCGGATAATATTTGACGCGACATGCGATAAAAGGGCATCATTTGATGCCCTTTTTCTACGCTGTGAACTAGAACCTATCTCATCAGCGATTTTGCAGTCATAATCATTGGTGAGATGGGCTCTTAAACGGTATTGACTGAAATACGTCATGGCGTAAAACACCGAGATGCTGCCAAGCGGCATCTGTTCGGTTTGGTTTGCCTCGCATTGCGAGGCAAAGTTGTTTGTTCGAATCATTAGTGACAGGTTGGTTTATGAGTGCGAATACCGAGGCTCAAGGGAGCGGGCGCGGCCTTGAAGCGGCCAAGTGGTCAATCGTCGCCGTTCTGTTGGTTGTGGCTATCGTCGGTAACTATTACTACCGTGATTTCAGCCTGCCGCTGCGGGCGTTGGCCGTTGTCGTGGTTATTGCCGTTGCAGGTGCAGTGGCATTGATGACTACTAAAGGCAAAGCCACCGTTGCATTTGCGCGCGAAGCGCGTACTGAAGTACGTAAAGTGATCTGGCCAACTCGTCAGGAAACGTTACACACCACGTTGATCGTTGCCGCGGTAACCGCCGTGATGTCACTGATTCTGTGGGGCCTGGATGGTATATTGGTCCGTCTGGTATCGTTTATTACTGGCCTGAGGTTCTAAAATGTCTGAAGCCCCAAAAAAACGCTGGTACGTCGTTCAGGCGTTTTCCGGTTTTGAAGGTCGCGTAGCGCAATCGCTGCGTGAACATATCAAACTGCACGATATGGAAGAGCTGTTCGGCGAAGTCATGGTTCCCACCGAAGAAGTGGTGGAGATCCGTGGCGGTCTGCGTCGTAAGAGTGAGCGTAAATTCTTCCCTGGCTATGTACTGGTTCAGATGGTGATGAATGACGCCAGCTGGCACTTGGTGCGCAGTGTTCCTCGTGTTATGGGCTTCATCGGTGGAACTTCCGATCGTCCTGCACCGATCAGCGATAAAGAAGTGGATGCTATTATGAACCGCCTGCAGCAGGCTGGTGATAAGCCACGTCCGAAAACGATGTTCGAGCCGGGTGAACTGGTGCGCGTCAACGATGGTCCATTTGCTGACTTTAACGGTGTCGTTGAAGAAGTGGACTACGAGAAGAGCCGCCTGAAAGTGTCTGTCTCCATCTTTGGCCGTGCAACGCCGGTGGAACTGGACTTTAGCCAGGTAGAAAAAGGCTGATCAAATAATCAGCAAGGCGAGCGGATTTGTGGCTTGTCAGAGGCGCGAAATTGAACTATAATTTCTCGCCTTTTGTTTTTAGATGTCTTGCTCTTGCAGCGAGACGAAACACGGGGAGCCTCTCAGGAGGCGATATTACCCAAACGAGGAAATTTCAATGGCCAAGAAAGTACAAGCCTACGTTAAGCTGCAAGTTGCAGCCGGTATGGCTAACCCAAGTCCACCAGTTGGTCCAGCTCTGGGTCAGCAAGGTGTTAACATCATGGAATTCTGTAAGGCATTTAACGCTAAGACTGACAGCGTTGAGAAAGGCCTGCCGATCCCGGTTGTTATTACAGTTTATTCTGATCGCTCCTTCACTTTCGTAACCAAAACCCCGCCGGCAGCAGTTCTGCTGAAGAAAGCGGCTGGTGTTAAATCTGGTTCCGGCAAGCCAAACAAAGAAAAAGTTGGCAAAGTGACTAGTGCACAGGTTCGTGAAATCGCAGAAACCAAAGCTGCGGACATGACTGGTTCTGACGTTGAAGCGATGATTCGCTCCATCGAAGGTACTGCTCGTTCCATGGGCCTGGTAGTGGAGGATTAAGAAATGGCTAAGCTGACCAAGCGCATGCGCGTGATCCGTGACAAAGTTGATGCTACTAAACAGTATGACATCCTCGAAGCTGTTGCTCTGCTGAAAGAGCTGGCCACCGCTAAATTCGTAGAAAGCGTTGACGTTGCCGTTAACCTCGGCATCGACGCTCGTAAATCAGACCAAAACGTTCGTGGTGCTACCGTTCTGCCACACGGCACCGGTCGCAGCGTTCGCGTTGCCGTATTTGCCCAGGGCCCTAACGCTGAAGCTGCTAAAGCTGCAGGCGCAGAGCTGGTAGGTATGGAAGACTTGGCTGACCAGATCAAGAAAGGCGAGATGAACTTCGACGTAGTTATTGCTTCCCCGGATGCAATGCGCGTTGTAGGTCAACTGGGCCAGGTTCTGGGTCCACGTGGTCTGATGCCTAACCCGAAAGTGGGTACCGTTACCCCTAACGTTGCTGAAGCTGTGAAGAACGCTAAAGCAGGTCAGGTTCGTTATCGTAACGACAAAAACGGTATCATCCATACCACTATCGGTAAGGTTGATTTCGACACAGACAAGCTGAAGGAAAACCTGGAGTCTCTGCTGGTTGCGCTGAAAAAAGCCAAACCATCTCAGGCAAAAGGCGTGTACATCAAGAAAGTTAGCCTCTCCACCACCATGGGTGCTGGCGTAGCTATCGATCAAAGCGGCTTGACTGCTGTAGCGAACTAATCACCTGGTGATTAATCGCTTTGACTTGGGGGTGGGATTCATCTAGAATCTTATCCCCCAAGGTTCTGCTACGTGCGGAACAACAGATTTTTCGGTTGGAGCCTGGCCTATCCAGGCCTCCGTCCAAGACCGCAGGTGTGCCGCAAGGCACTTAATCCTTCCTGCGTAGACGGTGACAGAGCCTAAAGAAATTTTTTCTTTTTTAAAAAGAATGGTCTTTGCTGGATTCTGCTCACCGTGTTAAGCCGCTCAACGGCGCGTGTTCGCACAAGCTGTTGAGTGAAGTGAGTTCCGGGGATTTTCCCCGGCTAAATCCAGGAGCAAAAAGCTAATGGCATTAAATCTTCAAGACAAACAAGCGATTGTTGCTGAAGTCAACGAAGTAGCCAAAGGCGCGCTGTCTGCGGTAGTTGCGGATTCTCGTGGCGTTACCGTTGATAAAATGACTGAACTGCGTAAAGCAGGTCGTGAAGCTGGCGTTTACATGCGTGTTGTTCGTAACACCTTGATGCGTCGCGTAGTTGAAGGCACTCCGTTCGAATGCCTGAAAGACACGTTTGTCGGTCCTACCTTGATTGCATTCTCTACTGAACACCCGGGCGCTGCTGCTCGTCTGTTCAAAGAGTTCGCGAAAGCGAATGCAAAATTTGAGGTTAAAGCTGCGGCCTTTGAAGGTGAGCTGATCCCTGCGGCACAAATCGACCGCTTGGCAACGCTGCCTACTTACGATGAAGCAATCGCACGCCTGATGGCAACCATGAAAGAAGCCGCTGCTGGCAAATTGGTTCGCACTCTGGCTGCAGTACGCGATCAGAAAGAAGCGGCATAAGCCTCTCTCTTTCTTAGCCTTTGCTTACGTATTTAAACTATTTCTGAATTTTAGGAACTTTTGTTATGTCTATCACTAAAGACCAAATTATCGAAGGCGTTGCAGCCCTGTCTGTAATGGAAATCGTTGAACTGATCGCCGCTATGGAAGAGAAGTTCGGTGTTTCTGCTGCTGCTGTAGCTGCAGGTCCTGCAGCTGCTGTTGAAGCTGCTGAAGAAAAAACTGAATTCGACGTTGTACTGAAAGGTATCGGCGCGAACAAAGTTGCAGTAATCAAAGCAGTACGTGGCGCAACTGGCCTGGGTCTGAAAGAAGCTAAAGACCTGGTTGAGTCTGCACCAGCAGCACTGAAAGAAGGCATCAGCAAAGACGACGCTGAAGCACTGAAAAAAGCTCTGGAAGAAGCTGGCGCTGAAGTTGAAGTTAAATAAGCCACTGCTTTTGGAGTGCAGTCTGTTTTAACTAACAGACTGATGGCTGGTGACTTTTTGGTCACCAGCCTTTTTGCGCTGTAGGGCGTCAGTAGAGTTTCACACTGTTTGACTACTGGCTAACCCCAATATTTCTTTCTATCGACGACTTAATATACTGCCCTCTGCGCCGCAGCCGAATCTGCCGCCACGGCAATGAAATGATTTAAGCGTGATAGAAACGAGTATTGCGGAAAGTGTTCTCGCTTTCCGGTCAACAAAACGGTGTTGCATGAACCGTCCCCTATCCGGACGGACAATAGGTTCGACTTTCCAGCGAGCTGAGGAACCCTATGGTTTACTCCTATACCGAGAAGAAACGTATTCGTAAGGATTTTGGTAAGCGTCCACAAGTTTTGGACATACCTTATCTCCTTTCTATCCAGCTTGACTCGTTCCAGAAATTTATCGAGCAAGATCCAGAAGGGCAATACGGCTTAGAAGCCGCATTCCGTTCTGTTTTCCCGATCCAGAGCTACAGTGGCAATTCGGAGCTGCAATACGTTAGCTACCGTCTTGGTGAGCCGGTGTTTGACGTTAAAGAGTGCCAGATCCGTGGTGTGACGTACTCTGCACCGCTGCGCGTAAAACTGCGCCTGGTCATCTACGAACGTGAAGCACCAGAAGGTACGGTCAAAGACATCAAGGAACAAGAAGTCTATATGGGCGAAATACCGCTCATGACCGAAAACGGTACCTTTGTCATTAACGGTACCGAGAGGGTTATCGTATCCCAGCTGCATCGTAGTCCTGGTGTGTTCTTCGACAGCGATAAGGGCAAAACCCACTCCTCGGGTAAAGTGCTGTATAACGCACGTATCATCCCTTACCGTGGCTCATGGCTGGATTTCGAGTTTGACCCGAAAGACAACCTGTTCGTGCGTATCGACCGTCGCCGCAAACTGCCTGCGACCATTATTCTGCGCGCGCTGAGCTACACCACTGAGCAGATCCTTGACCTGTTCTTTGAGAAAGTTGTTTTCGAGATCCGTGATAACAAGCTGCAGATGGAGCTGGTTCCAGAGCGTCTGCGTGGTGAAACTGCGTCCTTCGATATCGAAGCCAACGGTAAGATCTACGTTGAGAAAGCACGCCGTATCACCGCTCGTCATATCCGTCAGCTCGAAAAAGACGAAATTCGCAGTATTGAAGTACCGGTTGAGTACATCGCGGGCAAAGTGGTCGCGAAGGACTATATCGATACCAATACCGGCGAACTGATCTGTGCAGCCAACATGGAGCTGTCACTGGATCTGTTGGCCAAGCTGAGCCAGTCAGGCCACAAGCGTATCGAAACGCTGTTCACCAACGATCTGGACCACGGTGCGTACATCTCTGAAACCGTACGTGTCGACCCAACCAGCGATCGTCTGAGCGCTCTGGTAGAAATCTACCGCATGATGCGCCCTGGTGAGCCACCAACGCGTGAAGCCGCGGAAAGCCTGTTCGAGAACCTGTTCTTCTCTGAAGACCGCTACGATCTGTCTGCGGTTGGCCGGATGAAGTTCAACCGTTCTCTGCTGCGTGACGAGATCGAAGGTTCGGGCATCCTGAGCAAAGACGACATCATCGAAGTGATGAAGAAGCTCATCGATATCCGTAACGGTAAAGGCGAAGTGGACGATATCGACCACTTGGGCAACCGTCGTATCCGTTCCGTTGGCGAAATGGCCGAGAACCAGTTCCGTGTCGGTCTGGTACGTGTTGAGCGTGCGGTGAAAGAACGTCTGTCCCTGGGCGATCTGGATACCCTGATGCCTCAGGACATGATCAACGCCAAGCCAATTTCGGCGGCGGTGAAAGAGTTCTTCGGTTCAAGCCAGCTGTCCCAGTTTATGGACCAGAACAACCCGTTGTCCGAGATCACGCACAAACGTCGTATCTCTGCATTGGGCCCAGGCGGTCTGACCCGTGAACGTGCCGGCTTTGAAGTTCGAGACGTACACCCGACTCACTATGGTCGTGTGTGTCCAATCGAAACGCCGGAAGGTCCAAACATCGGTCTGATCAACTCCTTGTCCGTGTACGCACAGACCAACGAGTATGGCTTCCTGGAAACCCCGTACCGCCGCGTGCGTGACGGCGTGGTTACCGATGAAATCAACTATCTGTCTGCTATTGAAGAAGGCAACTTCGTTATCGCTCAGGCGAACTCCAACCTGGACGAAGAAGGCCGCTTCGAAGAAGACCTGGTTACCTGTCGTAGCAAAGGCGAATCAAGCCTGTTTAGCCGCGACCAGGTTGACTATATGGACGTATCAACCCAGCAGGTTGTTTCTGTTGGTGCTTCACTGATCCCATTCCTGGAACACGATGACGCCAACCGTGCATTGATGGGTGCGAACATGCAACGTCAAGCGGTGCCAACCCTGCGTGCTGACAAGCCGCTGGTAGGTACCGGTATGGAACGTGCCGTAGCGGTTGACTCCGGTGTTACTGCCGTAGCCAAACGTGGTGGTGTGATCCAGTACGTGGATGCTTCCCGTATCGTTATCAAAGTTAACGAAGACGAGATGTACCCGGGCGAAGCAGGTATCGATATTTATAACCTGACCAAGTACACCCGTTCTAACCAGAACACCTGTATCAACCAGATGCCTTGTGTGAATCTGGGTGAGCCAATCGAGCGCGGCGACGTGCTGGCAGATGGCCCGTCTACAGACCTGGGTGAACTGGCATTGGGTCAGAACATGCGCGTCGCGTTCATGCCTTGGAACGGCTACAACTTCGAAGACTCCATTTTGGTCTCCGAGCGTGTAGTACAGGAAGATCGCTTCACCACCATCCACATTCAGGAACTGGCTTGCGTGTCTCGCGACACCAAACTGGGGCCGGAAGAGATCACCGCCGACATCCCTAACGTGGGTGAAGCAGCGCTCTCCAAACTGGATGAATCCGGTATCGTGTATATCGGTGCAGAAGTGACCGGTGGCGACATTCTGGTTGGTAAGGTAACGCCGAAAGGTGAAACCCAGCTGACGCCAGAAGAGAAGCTGCTGCGTGCGATCTTCGGTGAGAAAGCGTCTGACGTTAAAGACTCTTCTCTGCGCGTACCAAACGGCGTTTCCGGTACGGTTATCGACGTGCAGGTCTTTACCCGCGATGGCGTGGACAAAGACAAGCGTGCGTTGGAAATCGAAGAGATGCAGCTGAAGCAGGCGAAGAAAGACCTGACTGAAGAACTGCAGATCCTGGAAGCTGGCCTGTTCGCTCGTATACATGCGGTACTGGTTTCTGGTGGTATCGAAGCCGAGAAGCTGAGCAAACTGCCACGCGATCGCTGGTTGGAACTGGGCCTGACCGACGAAGACAAGCAAAACCAGCTGGAACAGCTGGCAGAGCAGTACGACGAACTGAAATCCGACTTCGAGAAGAAGCTGGATGCCAAGCGTCGTAAGATCACCCAAGGCGACGATCTGGCACCAGGCGTGCTGAAAATCGTCAAGGTGTATCTGGCCGTTAAGCGTCAGATCCAACCGGGTGACAAGATGGCAGGCCGCCACGGTAACAAGGGTGTTATCTCCAAGATCAACCCGATCGAAGATATGCCTTACGATGAAAACGGTACGCCGGTTGACATCGTTCTGAACCCGCTGGGCGTTCCATCGCGTATGAACATCGGTCAGATCCTGGAAACTCACCTGGGTATGGCGGCGAAAGGCATTGGTGAGAAGATCAACCAAATGCTCAAGCAGCACCAGGAAGTGGCCAAGCTGCGTGAATTCATCCAGAAGGCTTACGATCTGGGTGACGGCGTTTGCCAGAAAGTTGACCTGAACACCTTCACCGACGACGAAGTCTTGCGTCTGGCAGAGAACCTGAAAAAAGGTATGCCGATCGCAACCCCAGTCTTCGATGGTGCGAAAGAGTCAGAAATCAAGCAACTGCTGGAAATGGGCGGTATCCCGACTTCAGGTCAGATTACGCTGTTTGATGGCCGTACCGGCGAGCAGTTCGAGCGCCAGGTTACCGTCGGCTATATGTACATGCTGAAACTGAACCACTTGGTTGACGATAAGATGCACGCGCGTTCTACCGGTTCTTACAGCTTGGTTACTCAGCAGCCGCTGGGTGGTAAGGCGCAATTCGGTGGTCAGCGCTTCGGTGAGATGGAAGTGTGGGCGCTGGAAGCATACGGCGCAGCTTACACCTTGCAGGAAATGCTTACCGTTAAGTCGGATGACGTCAACGGCCGTACCAAGATGTACAAAAACATCGTGGATGGCGATCACCGTATGGAACCAGGCATGCCGGAGTCCTTCAACGTACTGTTGAAAGAAATCCGCTCGCTGGGTATCAACATCGAACTGGAAGGCGACTAATCGCTATTTCAGCTCTGGCTCCCGACCTTAGGGAGCCAGAGGGTGGTTGTTCAGGTCACACGGGCGCGCGATTTGTCAGCGTGCGCCCAACAGGTTTAACTCCGACAGGAGCCAATCCGTGAAAGACTTATTAAAGTTTCTGAAAGCGCAAACTAAGACCGAAGAGTTTGATGCGATCAAGATTGCTCTGGCATCGCCAGACATGATCCGTTCATGGTCGTTCGGTGAAGTTAAAAAGCCGGAAACCATTAACTACCGTACGTTCAAACCTGAGCGTGACGGCCTTTTCTGCGCCCGTATCTTTGGGCCGGTAAAAGATTACGAGTGCCTGTGCGGTAAGTACAAGCGCTTGAAACACCGCGGCGTGATTTGTGAGAAGTGCGGCGTTGAAGTGACCCAGACCAAAGTACGCCGTGAGCGTATGGGCCACATCGAACTGGCTTCCCCAACTGCGCACATCTGGTTCCTGAAATCGCTGCCTTCGCGTATCGGTTTGCTGCTGGATATGCCGCTGCGTGACATCGAACGTGTACTGTACTTCGAATCCTACGTAGTAGTCGAAGGCGGTATGACCAACCTCGAGCGTCGTCAGATCCTGACTGAAGAGCAGTATCTGGATGCGCTGGAAGAGTTTGGTGACGAATTCGACGCCAAGATGGGTGCGGAAGCTATTCAGGCCCTGTTGAAAAACATGGATCTGGAAGCCGAGTGTGAGCAGCTGCGTGAAGAGCTGAACGAAACCAACTCCGAAACCAAGCGTAAGAAGCTGACCAAGCGTATCAAGCTGCTGGAAGCGTTCGTGCAATCTGGTAACAAGCCAGAGTGGATGATCCTGACCGTGCTGCCGGTACTGCCGCCAGATCTGCGTCCATTGGTTCCACTGGATGGTGGCCGTTTCGCGACTTCAGATCTGAACGATCTGTACCGCCGCGTGATCAACCGTAACAACCGTCTGAAACGCCTGCTGGATCTGGCTGCGCCGGACATCATCGTGCGCAACGAAAAGCGTATGCTGCAAGAAGCGGTAGATGCCCTGCTGGATAACGGCCGTCGCGGTCGTGCGATCACCGGTTCCAACAAGCGTCCTCTGAAATCTTTGGCCGACATGATCAAAGGTAAGCAGGGTCGTTTCCGTCAGAACCTGTTGGGTAAACGTGTTGACTATTCTGGTCGTTCTGTAATCACCGTAGGTCCATACCTGCGTCTGCATCAGTGCGGTCTGCCGAAGAAAATGGCACTGGAGCTGTTCAAACCGTTCATCTACGGCAAGCTGGAACTGCGTGGCCTGGCCACAACGATCAAAGCCGCCAAGAAAATGGTTGAGCGCGAAGAAGCTGTCGTTTGGGATATCCTGGACGAAGTGATCCGCGAACACCCGGTACTGCTGAACCGTGCACCAACCCTGCACCGTTTGGGTATCCAGGCGTTTGAACCGGTTCTGATCGAAGGTAAAGCGATCCAGCTGCACCCGCTGGTTTGTGCGGCATACAACGCCGACTTCGATGGTGACCAGATGGCTGTTCACGTACCGTTGACGCTGGAAGCCCAGCTGGAAGCGCGTGCGTTGATGATGTCTACCAACAACATCCTGTCACCAGCGAACGGCGAGCCAATCATCGTTCCTTCTCAGGACGTTGTATTGGGTCTGTACTATATGACTCGTGACTGTGTTAACGCCAAAGGCGAAGGCATGGTTCTGACGGGTCCTAAAGAAGCTGAACGCGTTTACCGCGCCGGTCTGGCCTCTCTGCATGCACGCGTAAAAGTGCGTATTACAGAAGAGATCAAGAATACCGAAGGTGAATCTATTCACCAGACTTCGATTATTGATACCACCATCGGTCGCGCCATCCTGTGGATGATCGTACCGCAAGGTCTGCCTTACTCGATCGTTAACCAGCCTTTGGGCAAGAAAGCGATCTCCAAGATGCTGAACACCTGTTACCGCATCTTGGGCCTGAAGCCGACCGTAATCTTCGCTGACCAAATCATGTACACCGGTTTTGCTTACGCTGCCCGTTCAGGCGCGTCTGTAGGTATCGATGACATGGTTATCCCAGCCAAGAAAGCAGAGATCATCGAAGAAGCGGAAACCGAAGTTGCCGAGATCCAGGAGCAGTTCCAATCTGGTCTGGTTACCGCGGGCGAACGCTACAACAAAGTGATCGATATCTGGGCTGCGGCGAACGAACGTGTTGCTAAAGCGATGATGGAAAACCTGTCGGTTGAAGACGTGGTTAACCGTGACGGCGTGGTGGAACAACAAGTTTCCTTCAACAGCATCTTTATGATGGCCGACTCCGGTGCTCGTGGTTCTGCCGCTCAGATCCGTCAGTTGGCGGGTATGCGTGGCCTGATGGCCAAGCCAGATGGCTCCATCATCGAAACGCCAATCACTGCGAACTTCCGTGAAGGTCTGAACGTACTCCAGTACTTCATCTCCACGCACGGTGCTCGTAAAGGCTTGGCGGATACCGCACTGAAAACGGCAAACTCCGGTTATCTGACCCGTCGTCTGGTTGACGTGGCGCAGGACCTGGTAGTGACCGAAGACGACTGTGGTACTCACAACGGCATCATGATGACTCCGGTTATCGAAGGTGGTGACGTTAAAGAGCCACTGCGTGAACGCGTTCTGGGTCGTGTGACCGCTGAAGATGTCATCAAGCCGGGTACGGCTGACATCCTGGTGCCACGCAACACCCTGCTGAAC
The DNA here is from genome assembly GCF_047530105.1 of Serratia sp. T13T92. Classification (NCBI taxonomy): domain Bacteria; kingdom Pseudomonadati; phylum Pseudomonadota; class Gammaproteobacteria; order Enterobacterales; family Yersiniaceae; genus Serratia; species Serratia sp. T13T92. The sequence continues at coordinate 10,980 of NZ_JBLJAK010000052.1, forward strand.
GAGAAGACTTGTGACCTGTTGGAAGAGAACTCTGTCGACAGCGTTAAAGTCCGTTCCGTAGTTAGCTGTGAAACCGACTTTGGTGTGTGCGCCAACTGCTATGGTCGCGACCTGGCACGTGGTCACATCATCAACAAAGGTGAAGCCATCGGCGTTATCGCTGCCCAGTCCATCGGTGAGCCGGGTACACAGCTGACGATGCGTACGTTCCACATCGGTGGTGCGGCATCTCGTGCGGCAGCAGAATCCAGCATCCAGGTGAAGAACAAAGGTAACCTGAAGCTGAGCAATGTGAAATTCGTTATGAACGCCGCAGGCAAGCTGGTAATTACCTCGCGTAATACCGAACTGAAGCTGATCGACGAATTCGGCCGTACCAAAGAAAGCTACAAAGTGCCTTACGGTGCCGTAATGGGCAAAGGTGATGGTGCAGAAGTTAACGGCGGCGAAACCGTTGCTAACTGGGATCCACACACCATGCCGGTTGTGACCGAGGTGAGCGGTTTCATTCGCTTCGCCGATATGGTTGACGGCCAGACCATTACCCGCCAGACCGACGAACTGACCGGTTTGTCTTCTCTGGTAGTACTGGACAGCGCAGAGCGTACCGGTAGCGGTAAAGACCTGCGTCCGGCACTGAAAATCGTTGATGCCAAAGGCGACGACGTATTGATCCCAGGTACTGATATGCCTGCTCAATACTTCCTGCCGGGTAAAGCGATTGTGCAGCTGGAAGACGGCATTCAGATCGGTGCGGGTGATACCCTGGCGCGTATTCCTCAGGAATCCGGCGGTACCAAGGATATTACCGGTGGTCTGCCACGCGTTGCGGATCTGTTCGAAGCACGTCGTCCGAAAGAACCGGCAATCCTGGCTGAAATCAGCGGGATTATCTCGTTCGGTAAAGAGACCAAAGGCAAACGTCGCCTGGTAATCTCTCCACTGGACGGCAGCGACGCTTACGAAGAGATGATCCCTAAATGGCGTCAGCTCAACGTGTTCGAAGGTGAAATTGTGGAACGTGGTGACGTTGTTTCTGACGGCCCAGAATCTCCACATGACATTCTGCGTCTGCGTGGTGTGCATGCGGTTACTCGCTACATCACCAACGAAGTGCAGGAAGTTTACCGTCTGCAAGGCGTTAAGATTAACGATAAACACATCGAAGTTATCGTTCGTCAGATGCTGCGTAAAGGGACCATCGTTAGCGCTGGTAGCACCGAGTTCCTGGAAGGCGAACAGGCTGAAGTATCACGCGTTAAGATTGCTAACCGTAAACTTGCTGCTGAAGGCAAGATCGAAGCAACCTTCTCACGCGATCTGCTGGGTATCACCAAGGCTTCCTTGGCGACCGAGTCCTTCATCTCTGCTGCATCGTTCCAGGAAACGACGCGCGTTCTCACCGAAGCGGCCGTTGCCGGTAAGCGTGATGAACTGCGCGGCCTGAAAGAGAACGTGATCGTGGGCCGTCTGATCCCAGCCGGTACCGGTTACGCTTATCACCAGGATCGTATGCGCCGTAAGGCTCTGGGTGAAACTCCGGTTGTTCCGCTGGTTAGCGCGGAAGAAGCGACAGCCAACCTGGCCGAATTGCTCAACGCCGGTAACCTGGGTGGCAGTGACGAATAAGTCACTTCATCCCTGACTGCACGTTAAGCAGTGAATGACTAAAGCCCTGGCTATCCTAGCCGGGGCTTTTTGTTGTACAGTGCTGTAAAGTTAAAATAACGGGACAGGCATGGATACCTCAACTTCAGTCAGTGGCAGCAGCGCTGCCAACAGTGAAATAACCTCATCAACCCAGTATTCTCAAAGCCGCGCGCGACGTGCCGCCTGGGGAAGCTTCGTTGGCGCCGTAGTCGATTGGTACGACTTCCTACTGTACGGAATAGTTGCCGCTTTAGTCTTTAACACCGAATTCTTCCCGCAGGTTAGCCCAACGATGGGCACGCTGGCCGCCTTTGGCACCTTTGGCGTCGGTTTCTTGTTCCGCCCGTTAGGTGGCATGGTGTTCGGGCATTTTGGCGATAAGCTGGGCCGTAAGCGTATGCTGATGATCACCGTCTGGATGATGGGGATCTCTACGGCGTTGATCGGCCTGCTGCCCTCGTTCGATTCGGTCGGCTGGTGGGCCCCGGTCATGCTGGTGCTGCTACGAGCGGTGCAAGGGTTTGCTGTGGGTGGTGAATGGGGTGGTGCTGCCTTGCTGGCGGTAGAAAGCGCGCCTAAGAAGAGAAAAGCCTTTTACAGCAGCGGCGTACAGATTGGTTTTGGCGTCGGGCTGCTGTTGGCTACTGGTTCTGTTTCCCTGATCAGCCACTACACCAGCAATGAGGACTTTATCAACTGGGGCTGGCGTTTGCCGTTCCTGTTCAGCCTGGTGCTGGTCGCCATTGCCTGGTGGATCCGTAACGGCATGGACGAGTCACAGGAGTTTGAAGCCAATAAAACGCTGCACGAACGGGCCGAGAAAATCCGCAAGTTCCCGATCTTTGAGGCGCTGCGCCAGAATCCCAAAGCCTTCTTGTTGATCATTGCCCTACGCTTTGGCGAACTGCTGACGATGTATATCGTCACGGCCTTTGCCATGAACTACTCAACCACCCATCTTGGCCTGTCACGGGATCTGTTCCTGAATATTGGCTTGCTGGTCGGGGCGGTGAGCTGTGTCTCGATCCCTTGCTTTGCCTATTTGGCCGATAGCTTTGGCAGACGGCGGATCTACGTGACGGGAGCATTGATTGGTGTTGCCAGCACGGTACCGTTTTTCATGGCGCTGGAAAGCCGTAACACGGTGATGATTATCTTCTTTGCCATCATGCTGGGAAATATGGCGCACGACATGCTGGTCAGCGTGCAGCAGCCGATGTTTACCGAGCTGTTCGGCACGGCATACCGCTATAGCGGAGCCGGAGTAGGTTATCAGGTCGCGAGCGTGGTCGGTGGTGGCTTCACGCCGTTTATTGCCGTGTTGCTGGTGGAGTTGATGGACGGCTCCTGGCATCTGGTTGCCGCCTATCTGGCGCTAGGGTGCCTGCTTTCGGCCATTGTAGGTATGCGTATGAAACCCCAGACGGCGGATTGAAACGTTTATAGGGGCGCAGTATATGGCGCCCCGACAAAGGGAAAGGTAGCGCTAGCGGGTGTTTTTAACCAAGGGACAGTTTAATGCGCATTCCACAAGCCGCTGCATATCGTCGTAAAGTGGAGAGGCTTGCATTTGAAACATTCCTCTCTAGCCGACTCACTGCGGGTTGGCTGACCCCCATTCGTACAGCGATCTCTGTGCTTGTCAGTCCTGATTTAGACTTCATTTCGATCAGGACTGCGCGAAGTTCCTCTTCCTGGCTTTCTTCCTCATAGGCCTTTCTAACTTCAGGATTAGCAAGAGATTTAGCTTTAACTTCTGAAAATTTAATACCTTTAACTGTCATCTTTCAGTTCCGGTCCTTTAGCTTCCAGCTTTTCAAGTCCTTTAAGCGCCTTGGCCTGCATAACAGGTTCGAGCTCATAAATTTCGCTCTCTGCCTCGGGGTGAAATAGCAATTCATACATATAAGCCCCCACAGGTGAATAGTCAACATAACCTATGGATTATAATAATGTATAAGTTATATTTTATAGGCAAAGTCAACCAAGGAACCGGAAGCGTGCGGCCAGTCCCCGCACGCTCCGGCGTTTGGTAAGCAAGGTTATCAAGAGGGGGAGATAACCTTGGTTGGCTTAGGAACGCTTGCCAACACCGCCACTATAACGAGGCCATTTCTCCCTGCCAGCTCGCCTTGGCGGCTTTGCGCAGTGTTTCCAGACCTATTGGCTCGATGGTGCAACCGTTGCAGGTAGTTGCGTAGCGCGTCCCAGATAATCATCCCAATCTTTCCACACTGGCTGTAGCCCAGCGGCACCGATCGCCTGTGCCACCTGCTGCGGCGTTCGGCTGTCGTGCGGTTCGAACTGTTCCAGCTCTGGCGGCACATCGTCGGCATAACCACCCGGCTGGGTTTTGGAACCGGCACTGACGCTGTTGATGGCTACCGGGATCATATGGTCGCGGAAGAAGGCCGACTCTCGTGTAGATAATGAAAGTTCCACGTCAGGAGCGAATAACCGGAAAGCACAGATCAACTGTACCAGTTGCGGTTCACTCATGATCGAGGCCGGCTCAATACCCCCGGCACAGGGCCGCAGGCGAGGGAACGAGATCGAGTAACGGCTCTGCCAGTAAGTCTGTTGCAGGTAAAACAGATGCTCTGCCAGCAGATAGCAGTCCGTGCGCCAACTGCTGGAAAGCCCAATCAGCGCCCCTAGCCCGATCTTGTCGATCCCGGCGCGCCCCAGACGATCCGGCGTACTCAGTCGCCAATGAAAATCCTGTTTCTGGCCACGCAGATGGTGCTGCTGATAGGTCGCGGGATGATAGGTTTCCTGATAGACCAATACGCCGTCCAGCCCAAGGGTTTTCAGCTCGGTGTAGTCTTGTTGTGCCAGAGGCTGCACCTCCATCATCAGCGAACTGAAATGACGGCGAATGGCGGGCAGATGCTGGCGGAAATAATCCATGCCGACTTTGCGCTGATGTTCTCCGGTCACCAGCAGCAGGTGCTCAAATCCTAATGCCTTGATAGCCGCGCATTCCCGTTCGATCTCTGCCGCATCAAGCGTTTTGCGCTTGAGGTGGTTACTCATCGAAAAACCGCAGTAGGTGCAGTCGTTGGCACACAGGTTAGAAAGATATAACGGCACATAGAAGCTCACCACGTTACCGAAACGCTGGCGGGTGAGCTGCTGTGCTCGTTGCGCCAGGGGCTCCAGATAGGGAGCGGCGGCAGGGGAGATAAGCGCCATAAAATCCTCCCGCGTCAGCTTGGGGCTATTCAGTGCCTGCTCAACGTCACGCGAAGTTTTGCTGTTAATACGCAGCGTCAGGTCATCCCAATCCCACCCGAGCAGGCGCTCACTAAAATCACTGGCCATCAGCGTGTCTCCCCTGAATGACTGAGGAACGCCGTCAGCGGGCTGGATGCGGCGGCGATAGACTGGCGGCTGCCTAGCCCTGAGTTGCGTGCTAACTCTCCGGCCTCCAGCGCCAGGCGGAAAGCCTGGGCCATTTGCACCGGATCCCGCGCCACGGCGATGGCGGTATTGACCAGTACCGCATCGGCTCCCAGTTCCATCGCCTCTAACGCGTGGCTTGGGGCACCTATCCCGGCATCAATGACTACTGGCACTTTGGCCTGTTCAATAATGATCTCAAGGAAATCACGGGTCAGTAAGCCACGATTAGAACCGATTGGCGCGCCGAGTGGCATTACGGCGGCACAACCCGCTTCCTCCAGCCGCTTACACAGCACCGGATCGGCACCGCAGTAAGGCAGCACCACAAAGCCCTGTTTGACCAGGATCTCCGCCGCTTTGAGCGTTTCGATCGGGTCTGGCAGCAGGTATTTCACCTCTGGGTGAATTTCCAGTTTGACCCAGTGAGTCCCTAGCGCTTCGCGCGCCAGCCGGGCGGCAAACACCGCCTCATCTGCCGTTTTTGCCCCGGAAGTATTGGGCAGTAATTTCACGCCCAACCGTTGCAGCGGTGCCAGAATGGCGTCATTCCCGCCGCGCAGGTCGACGCGTTTCATCGCCATAGTGACCAGTTGTGAGCCGGAGGCCTGTAGCGCAGCCAGCATTAACTCGGGCGTGGCGAATTTCCCCGTGCCGGTAAACAGGCGTGAGGTAAAGGTGGTATCGGCGATTTGCAGCATGTCAGCCTCCGGCAATCGCTTGAAACAGCAAGATATCATCACCGTCCTGCACCTGACGGGTGACCCAGTCGTTGCGTGGAATGATGACCTGGTTGATCGCCAAAGCGCTACCTGGCTGGTGGCGTTCCAGCCGTTCGAGCAAAGCGTCGATGTTTAACGGCTGCTCCAGCTCCAGTGGTTGATCGTTGAGGGTGATCTTCATGCTGGTTCTCCGCAGACCGGGCAGGTGCTGGCTTTGCTCAGTTGCAGGGTGCTCCAGCTTTGCTGCTTGCCGTCGAACAGGCGTAGCTTGCCGCTAAGGGAGGAGGGCAGCCCAGCCAGCATCTTTATCGCTTCCAGCGCCTGCAGCGTGCCGATTACGCCAACGACCGGGCCTAGCACGCCCGCCGTGCGGCAGTTGCGGTGCGGTTCGGTTTGCTCCGGGTAGAGGCAGGCATAGCAGCCATGGGCATAGGGCGGTTCGATAACCAGCAACTGGCCGCTGAACCCCACTGCGCTGCCGCTGATCAACGGCACGCTAGCTCGGATGCAGGCGGCATTCACCGCATGACGGGTAGCCATGTTGTCGCTGCAATCAAGCACCAGATCGACACGGGCGACGGCATCGTTCAGCGTTGCCCCTTGCAGGCGTTGCTCCAGCGCGATCGACTCCACCAGAGGGTTCAGTGCTTGCAAATGGTTCTTTGCCAACTGAGCCTTGCTGGTGGCGATATCACCGGTGCGGTAGAGAATTTGCCGTTGCAGATTGGTAATGTGCAGCTGGTCATCATCGGCCAGCAGCAGTGTACCGACACCTGCTGCAGCCAGATACAGCGCCGCCGGGGAGCCTAACCCTCCTAATCCGACGATCAGCACCGTGGCTTGTTTCAGCTTTTCCTGCCCCTCGGGGCCGACGTCTTCCAGCAGCAGTTGCCGGCTGTAGCGCAAGAACTCTTGGTCATTGAGCATCGCATGACTCCTTGCCTTCAATCAGTTGCAGCAGCGTTGCCGTAGCGGCGCGCCAGTCTGATGCCTGGGTGATGGCGCTGACCACGGCCACGCTGCCAACGCCGCAGGCCAGCACGGCGGGGACGCGCTCGATGCTGATCCCGCCAATGGCTACGGTGGGATACTCCTGTAATCCGGCGACGTGGCGTCGCAACTCGGCCAAGCCTTGCGGCTCAGAGGGCATCTCCTTGGTTTGCGTTGGGAAGATATGCCCCAGTGCGATATAGGAAGGTTTGACGGCGATCGCCCGGGCCAGCTCAACATCGTCATGGGTGGAAACGCCCAAGCGCAATCCCGCACGATGGATAGCTGCCAGATCGGTGGTGTCCAAATCTTCCTGCCCTAGGTGGACGCCGTAGGCATCATGCTTAATCGCCAACTGCCAATAATCATTGATAAACAGCCGGGCCTGATAGCGCTTGCCAAGGGCGATAGAGGCGGCAATGTCCGCCTCCACGTGCTCGTCTGGCAGATCTTTGATGCGTAGTTGGATAGTGGTAACGCCTGCCTCCAGCAGGCGGGCGATCCATTCAACGCTGTCGACGACCGGGTATAAACCCAGCCTGTGCGGTGTTGCAGGGAAGGGAGAGGTGAGGTTAGTCATTATTTATCTCCTCCTGCAAATTGGCCGCACTGTGGTACAGCTCGCTGCCGCGTGAGCGGAATTCAGCCGACATTTTCTCCATCCCGGTCAGTTGCACTTCGATCGGTTTGGCGGCCTCTTGTGCGGCGGCATAGTCACGCACTTCCTGGGAAATCTTCATCGAGCAGAACTTCGGCCCACACATGGAGCAAAAGTGGGCAATCTTGCCGGATTCTTGCGGCAGCGTTTCGTCGTGATAGGCGCGGGCGGTTTGTGGATCCAGCGCCAGGTTGAACTGATCTTCCCAACGGAATTCAAAGCGCGCCTTGGACATGGCGTTATCGCGGATTTGCGCGCCTGGATGGCCTTTCGCCAAGTCGGCGGCGTGAGCGGCGATCTTGTAGGTGATCAGCCCCTGTTTCACGTCTTCTTTGTTAGGCAGCCCCAGATGCTCCTTCGGCGTCACGTAGCAAAGCATCGCGCAGCCGAACCAGCCGATCATTGCCGCGCCGATCCCGGAGGTAAAATGGTCGTAACCCGGAGCGATATCGGTGGTCAATGGCCCCAGCGTATAGAACGGCGCTTCATGGCAATGTTCCAACTCCTCGGTCATGTTGCGGCGGATCATCTGCATTGGCACGTGGCCTGGGCCTTCGATCATCACCTGTACGTCATATTCCCAGGCAATCTTGGTCAGTTCGCCCAGCGTATGCAGCTCAGCGAATTGCGCTTCGTCATTGGCATCCTGGATCGAGCCTGGGCGCAGGCCGTCGCCGAGTGACAGCGAGACATCGTAAGCGACGCAAATTTCGCAGATCTCGCGGAAGTGCTGATAGAGGAAGTTCTCCTGATGATGCGACAGGCACCACTTCGCCATGATCGAGCCACCACGGGAGACAATGCCGGTTAGGCGTTTGGCGGTCATCGGCACATAACGCAGCAACACCCCAGCGTGAATGGTGAAGTAATCGACGCCTTGCTCAGCCTGTTCCAGCAAGGTATCGCGGAACATTTCCCAGGTCAGGTTCTCCGCAACGCCATTTACTTTCTCCAACGCCTGATAGATTGGTACTGTGCCGATCGGCACCGGGCTGTTGCGCAGGATCCATTCACGGGTTTCGTGGATATAGCGGCCAGTGGAGAGATCCATCACTGTGTCAGCGCCCCAGCGGGTTGACCATACTAACTTCTCGACTTCCTCTTCGATCGAAGAGGTGACCGCCGAGTTGCCGATATTGGCATTCACCTTCACCAGGAAATTACGGCCAATAATCATCGGCTCGGATTCCGGGTGGTTGATGTTGGCGGGGATGATGGCGCGGCCAGCGGCCACTTCCTGGCGCACAAATTCCGGTGTGATGTTCTCCGGCAGATTTGCGCCCCAACTTTGGCCAGGATGCTGGTGGCGCAGCACTTCGCCACGAATGCGCTCACGGCCCATATTTTCGCGAATGGCGATAAATTCCATCTCTGGGGTGACAATACCGGCGCGCGCGTAATGCAACTGCGTAACACATTTACCCGGCAGGGCTTTACGGGGCAGCGGCAGGTGTTCAAAGCGCAGATGGTCTAACCCAACATCGGCCAGTCGTTGTTGGGTGAAGCCGGAACTGACGCCGCTTAACGCTTCGGTATCGGCACGTTCGGCGATCCAGCCCGCTCGTACTTTGGCCAAACCACGATGTACGTCGAGCACCGCCTGCGGATCGCCATACGGCCCTGCGGTGTCATACACCGGGATGGCTTCGTTCTGTTCATATTGGGGCTGGTCTTTGTTGCCGCCAATCAGCGTCGGGCTGAGCTGGATCTCACGCATCGGTACCTGGATATCGCTGCGCGAACCCGCGAGATAGATCCGCTGTGAGTTGGGGAAGGTGACGCCTTGCAGAGAGTCGATAAAATCTTGCGCTTGGTCACGCTGTTGTTTACGGGCACGAGGTTTGTTCACGGTAGACATAGCAAATTCCTATCAGTGGAGTGATGTGTGGAAAATTGCTTGTCTGGAGCTCGGAGGGAGTAATGATGGTAGCCGGTAAGGCAGGCACAGCCCCTGGCGGGAGCATCTTGCCTATGGCGATAGATTACTCTTGTTCCCTTCGCGGGTATTAACCCGATCAGGTTCCGCGGATCCCGAATTAACGGTCTCAGCCTGGCTAATTTAATGAAAAATCAGCGCTAGGCACTCCGACAAGAGTCCTCAGTATAAGAGGGTCAACAAAAACCACAAGCCCTCCCCCGTCATCTTTCAAGCCGTAGCGTTGTTGGCTGCCTAGCTACGACTTGAAATCTATAGGGAGATAGAGATCAAAATTAGGCTGGGTGTGATAGCGATTCAGTATTGCTAGTGCCCGGTTGGCCCTGCTGCCAAGTTTCTGCCGCCAACTGGATTAACTGATCTTCCAAGGCGAAACGTGATGCCAGGGCTTCGCCGATATCTGACAGCGCCTGATTGAGTTCTTCACACACATCCTGATCGATAACGACTTCGGTGTAGCGGTCATGGAACGCCATCACGGCTTCGGTATTGGCCTGTAATTTTGGGTAGAACTTGGTGGCTAGCGCCATCTTGGGGCTGGCGGAGCCTTCCACTTGTTTGATAATTTTGTCATAAATGTGAAAATGCCCGGCAGAGAGATAATCCACCAGATTCTGGCAAAAGTTCTCCAGCGCTTTTTCATTGAGCGGCGTATGCTTTTCTTTGTTGGGTTTAATGCCGACTAAACTGCAGTAGGTAACCAGCAGCTGCTTACGTGCCTGCAGCCATTGATCGACTAATTCATTACTGCCACCAACGCGCTGAGTCAGGCTTTCCAATCGGTTTAGCATGATTGACTCCGTGTGTAAGAGAAAGAAAAAGTGGTAAGTTAATAAAATGTAACAAAGAGCATTCCTAGATTGCCAGTGAAGCAGAGGTTGTGCAACAACATATGGAACTTGCATTAACGGGTAACGAAAATGGCTGGTGGATCGTCAGCCATGAAAGCAAAATTTGGTTACCAAACGGTGAATTGCCGTTTGGTTCTGCCGCACTATTTTCATTGCAAGGCCGGCCAGCTCGGCAAATTGGCGAATGGGAGGGAGCACCGGTCTGGCTGGTGCGCCAACCGATGCCGAAAGAGATGGGATCGGTGCGGCAACTGCTCAGTCTCGATCGTGGCCTGTTCCAACTCGCCGGACGCGGCGTACAGCTGGCCGACTTTTATCGCTCGCACCGGTTCTGTGGCTACTGCGGCCATGAGATGCACCTCAGCCGTACCGAAAGCGCCTGCCTGTGTGATAACTGTCGCGAACGTTATTATCCGCAGATTGCCCCTTGTGTGATTGTCGCTATCCGCCGCAAAGACGAGATCCTGCTGGCACAACATGTGCGCCACCGTGGGGGGATCCATACCGTGCTGGCGGGGTTTGTGGAGGTGGGGGAAACCCTGGAGCAGGCCGTAGCGCGCGAGGTGATGGAAGAAAGCAATATCGCCATTACCAACCTGCGCTACGTCACCTCGCAGCCCTGGCCGTTCCCTCATTCGCTGATGATGGCGTTTATGGCCGAGTATCAGGGCGGTGAACTGCGCCACGATCCGAAGGAGTTGCTCAATGCGGGCTGGTATCGCTATGACCAACTGCCGATGCTGCCACCACCTGGTACCGTGGCACGCCGCCTGATTGAGGACACCGTGGCGCTGTGTCGGGCAGAATAATGTACAATGGCGGCAGATAATCAAGGGAGCCCAAGAAATGAATGAGTTGAAGAACGATCGCTACCTGCGTGCGCTGCTGCGCCAGCCGGTGGATCTCACCCCTGTATGGATGATGCGCCAGGCCGGTCGTTATTTGCCAGAGTACAAAGCCACCCGTGCTCAGGCCGGGGATTTCATGTCGCTGTGCAAAAATGCCGAACTGGCCTGCGAGGTGACATTACAGCCCCTGCGCCGTTATGCACTGGACGCCGCCATCCTGTTCTCCGACATTCTCACCATTCCCGATGCCATGGGGCTTGGGCTCTATTTCGAAACCGGGGAAGGCCCGCGTTTTTCTTCGCCAATCACCTGCCGTGCCGATGTAGAGAAGCTGCCTGCATTCGATCCGGAAGACGAGCTGGGCTATGTCATGAACGCGGTGCGTACCATCCGCCGTGAATTGAAGGGTGAAGTGCCACTGATCGGTTTCTCCGGCAGCCCGTGGACGTTGGCGACCTATATGGTCGAAGGCGGCAGCAGCAAGGCATTCACCAAGCTGAAGAAAATGATGTATGCCGAGCCGCAGACGCTGCATTTGCTGCTGGATAAGCTGGCGGACAGCGTGATCCTGTATCTCAATGCCCAGATCAAGGCCGGGGCGCAGTCCGTAATGGTATTCGATACCTGGGGCGGCGTGCTGACGGGCCGTGATTATCGCGAATTCTCACTGCACTATATGCATAAAATCGTTGATGGCCTGCTGCGTGAAAATGACGGACGCCGGGTGCCGGTAACGCTGTTCACCAAAGGCGGTGGCCAGTGGCTGGAAGCGATGGCGGCCACCGGTTGCGATGCGCTGGGCCTGGATTGGACCACCGATATTGCCGATGCGCGCCGCCGTGTGGGCGATAAAGTCGCGCTGCAGGGGAATATGGATCCTTCCATGCTGTATGCCGCACCGGAACGCATCGCCCAGGAAGTGGAAACCATTCTGGCCGGTTTTGGCCAGGGCGAAGGCCATGTCTTCAACCTTGGTCACGGTATTCATCAAGACGTGCCACCGGAACATGCCGGGGCCTTCGTTGAAGCGGTGCATGCGCTGTCGGCCAAATACCACCGCTAAACCGCAAGGAGACGCTGTGATTGATACTCAGGCTCTGCGCGCCGAACAGCTACGGCGCGCCGGGGAAGTCATTCGTCACGATGATTTTCTGCAAGACCCACCGGCGTTTATCGCCGGTGCGGATGTCGGTTTTGAACAAGAAGGCGCGGTAACACGCGCCGCCATTGCTATCCTGCGCTATCCTTCACTCGAGTTGGTGGAGTATCAGATCGCCCGTATCAGCACCACCATGCCCTATATCCCCGGATTTCTCTCGTTTCGCGAGTACCCTGCGCTGATCGCCGCCTGGGAGCAACTGCAACAGAAGCCCGACCTGATCTTTGTCGATGGCCATGGTATTTCCCATCCAAGACGTCTGGGGGTTGCCAGCCACTTTGGCCTGCTGGTCAACGTGCCGACCATTGGCGTGGCCAAGAAGCGTTTATGTGGTAAATTTTCCCCGTTGGACGCTACCGTTGGCTCGCTGGCCTCGCTGGAGGACAAGGGCGAACAGCTGGGATGGGTATGGCGCAGCAAAGAGCGCTGTAATCCGTTATTTATCGCCACGGGCCATCGCGTGAGCACCGACAGCGCCTTGGCCTGGGTGCAACGCTGCATGGCAGGCTACCGTTTGCCGGAGCCCACGCGGTGGGCCGATGCCATTGCCTCACGCCGCCCGGCCTTTGTACGCTGGTTACAGCAGCATCCAGAGGTGTCGTAATGAGCGATTTCGGGTACACTGCGCGGCAGATAATGAGTAAGAGAGTAGACCATGCTACGTAACCCGATTCATTTACGCTTGGAAAAGCTGGAAAGCTGGCAGCATTTGACCTTTATGGCCTGCCTGTGCGAGCGTATGTACCCGAATTACCAGATGTTCTGTCTGCAGACGGAGTTTGGCGACCCGGCCGTTTATCGCCGTATCCTGGACTTGGTCTGGGAAACGCTGGTGGTGAAAGACGCCAAGGTCAACTTTGACAGCCAGTTGGAAAAGTTGGAAGAGGCGATCCCATCGGCAGAAGATTACGATCTTTACGGCGTTTACCCAGCGATCGATGCCTGCATTGCATTAGGGGAATTGATCCATTCGCGCCTCAGCGGAGAGACGTTGGAGCACGCCATTGCCATCAGCGAAACCTCAATTCGCACCGTGGCGATGTTGGAAATGACCCAAGCTGGCAAAGAAATGACCGACGAAGAGCTGAAAATTCTGCCTGCCGTTGAGGAAGAATGGGACATTCAATGGGAGATTTTCCGCCTGTTGGCCGCCTGCGAAGAGCGTGATCTGGATCTGATCAAAGGGTTACGATCTGACCTGCGCGAGGCCGCGGTGAGTAACATTGGGATAAATTTAACGCAATAAGGCAAGAAAACGTGATTTAACGTCTGATTTGTCGTGCCTTAAGGCTTCACATCCGCACCCTGTCTGGTCTACATTTGGGGGGCGAAAAAAAAGTGGCTATCGGTGCGTGTATGCAGGAGAGTGCTGTCCATCGGCATATCCGTCGCACTCGATGCTTTGCAAACGATAAACACACTGTAAGGATAACTTATGAACAAGACTCAACTGATTGATGTAATCGCAGAGAAGGCTGACCTTTCCAAGGCTCAAGCTAAGCTGGCTCTGGAATCTACCCTGGCTGCCATTACTGAGTCCCTGAAAGAAGGTGATGCAGTACAATTGGTTGGTTTCGGTACTTTCAAGGTAAACCATCGTAGCGAGCGCACTGGCCGCAACCCACAGACTGGTAAAGAAATCAAAATCGCAGCAGCTAACGTGCCTGCGTTCGTTTCTGGTAAAGCACTGAAAGACGCGGTTAAGTCTTAATCGCGTGTTGCAGAAAGGTTTAAACAGGGGGGCGTTGGCGCCCCTTTTGTTTATCCAACGGGCACTCATGGCGGTGACGGTTGTTGCTGCCTTGAGTGCTTGTAGTTTCCGTTCTGCCCCGCCAACCTTTACCGCCAGCGGCTTTGTGGCCGATCAGGGGGTAATGCGGGTGTGGCGGATGGATGACGGCCAGCAGCGGCCAGTGGCGCTGTTGAGTGTCTACAGCCCTTATCGCGGGCCGGGTACCGTCACAACGCTGTATGAATATCAACGCGGCGTGTTGTACCAAATCAAACGCACCGATGCCGATGGCGATCGCGACTCCATTCAACTGCGTTTCACCGCCAACGGTACTGTCAGCTTTATGCAGCGCCAATTGGCCACGCAGCGCCAGAAGCTCTCCAACGATGAAGTCGTGCTCTATCAATATCAGGCACGGCGGATACTGGAATTGAGCGATGCGCTTAATGCCGGTCGAGTACGGCTGTTACAGGGGCACTGGCAGCAGGGTGCGGTGAAGCTGTGTAATGGCGAAGTCGTGAAGCCAGGTTTGGATCAACAGGCCGAAGAGTGGATCATGCGGCGTGCGGCCAACAGCAGTCAGCCAGTGAACGTAGCCTGGTTGGATGGGCCGGAAGGTCGTGAGCTGTTGCTGGTGGCAAACAATGACTTCTGCAGTTGGGAACCGACCAAAGACACCCTGTAGCGCATAAAAAAGGCCCTGCGAACAGAGCCTGAGACTTTTAAAACGCCACCGAGCGACACGTAGGGGCGCTGCATGCTGCGCCGTCTAGATAATCAATACCTATTACTTTTCGCGTGCGATAGCACGGTAGCCAATATCCTTGCGGCAGAAACTGTCTTGCCACTGAATACCTTCCGCTAGCTGATAGGCTAACTGCTGAGCTTGAGCTACCGTTGCGCCCAATGCCGTTACGCACAACACGCGCCCGCCGTTGGTCACGACGTCATTCCCTTGCATACGCGTTCCGGCATGGAACACTTTGCCATTGGCATCTTCTTGCTGAGGCAAGCCGTGGATCACATCCCCTTGGCGATAATCCGCAGGATAGCCGCCAGCCGCCAACACCACGCCGAGAGCAGGGCGTTCATCCCATTCGGAAGTCTTCTCATCCAGCTTGCCTTCGGCCCCAGCCAGGCAGAGTTCAACCAGATCGGAGCGCAGGCGCAGCATGATCGGCTGCGTTTCCGGGTCGCCAAAGCGGCAGTTGAATTCGATCACCTTGGGTTGACCATCCTCAGCAATCATCAGGCCAGCGTACAGGAAGCCGACATAGGTGTTGCCTTCCGCTGCCATGCCGCGCACGGTTGGCCAGATCACCTGGTCCATTACGCGCTGGTGGATTTCATCCGTCACCACTGGCGCTGGCGAGTAGGCGCCCATGCCGCCGGTATTCGGGCCAGTATCGCCGTCACCGACACGTTTATGATCCTGGCTGGTGGCCATTGGCACCACATTCTTACCATCGACCATGACGATAAAGCTGGCTTCTTCGCCTGTCAGGAACTCCTCAACCACGATGCGATGCCCGGCGTCACCAAATGCATTACCTGCCAGCATATCCTGAATGGCGTCTTCGGCTTCCTGCAACGTCATCGCGACGATCACGCCTTTGCCTGCCGCCAGGCCATCTGCCTTGATGACAATCGGTGCACCTTGGCGGCGTACGTAGGCCAAGGCGGGTTCCACTTCGGTAAAGTTCTGGTATGCAGCGCTTGGGATAGCGTGGCGAGCCAGGAAATCCTTGGTAAAGGCTTTGGAGCCTTCAAGCTGTGCTGCGGCCTGCGACGGGCCAAAGATTTTCAACCCGGCAGCCTGGAAGGCATCTACCACACCGATCACCAGCGGCGCTTCCGGGCCTACAATGGTCAGGCCGATGGCGTTGTCCTTGGCAAAGGCAACCAGCGCCGGGATATCGGTTGGGGCGATATCGACGTTGGTCAGATTGCTTTCCAATGCGGTACCCGCATTACCTGGGGCCACGTAAACCGTATCTGCCAATGGCGATTGGGCCGCTTTCCAGGCCAGCGCATGTTCACGCCCGCCGTTGCCAATAATTAAAATATTCATCAGGTGCTCCATAAACGGCGTGCGCATTGAGCGCACGCAGCAAAAGGGATTAATGGCGGAAGTGGCGCATGTCGGTGAAGATCATCGCGATGCCGTGTTCGTTGGCCGCCGCAATCACTTCATCATCACGAATCGAACCACCCGGCTGGATCACGCAGGTAATACCCACCGCTGCAGCCGCATCAATACCGTCACGGAACGGGAAGAAGGCGTCAGACGCCATGGCGGAGCCTTTGACTTCCAGCCCTTCGTCAGCGGCTTTGATCCCGGCGATCTTGGCGGAGTAAACGCGGCTCATCTGCCCGGCGCCTATGCCGATGGTCATGTTGTCGCGCGCATAGACGATGGCGTTGGATTTGACGAACTTGGCCACTTTCCAGCAGAACAGCGCATCACGCAGCTCCTGAGCGGTTGGCTGGCGTTCGGATACCACGCGCAAATCGGCTTCGATCACCATACCCAGATCGCGATCCTGCACTAACAGACCACCGTTGACGCGCTTAAAGTCCAGCCCGGCGATGCGCTGTTGCCATTGGCCACAGGCCAGCACGCGTACGTTCTGTTTCGCTGCCAGCAGAGTGCGAGCTTCTTCACTGATGCTTGGCGCGATGATGACTTCAACAAACTGACGGCTGATGATCGCCTGTGCCGTTTTGGCATCCAGTTCACGGTTGAAGGCAATAATGCCGCCAAAGGCCGAGGTTGGATCGGTTTGGTAGGCGCGCTCATAGGCGGCAAACAGGTTCTCACCGATAGCAACGCCACAAGGGTTGGCATGCTTGACGATTACGCAGGCTGGTTCGGCAAATTCTTTCACACATTCCAGCGCCGCATCGGTATCGGCGATGTTGTTGTAGGAAAGTGCTTTACCCTGTAGCTGGTCGGCGGTGGCCACGGAGGCCTCCTGCACATTCTCTTCTATATAGAAGGCGGCCTGCTGGTGGCTGTTTTCACCGTAGCGCATATCCTGCTTCTTGATGTAGTTCAGGTTCAGCGTACGTGGGAAACGGCCGGAAGGTTCTGCGGTTTCACCGTGATAAGGCGGCACCAGGGTACCAAAGTAGTTGGCGATCATGCTGTCATAGGCGGCGGTATGCTCAAACGCTTTGATCGCCAGGTCGAAACGGGTTGGGTACAACAGTGAACCGTTGTTGTTATCCATCTCGGTGATCACTGCGGCGTAGTCACTGCTCTTGACCACGATGGCCACGTCTTTATGGTTCTTGGCGGCCGAGCGCACCATGGTTGGGCCACCGATATCGATATTCTCTACGGCGTCTTCCAGCGAGCAATCTGGGCGAGCGACGGTTTGCGCGAAGGGATACAGGTTTACCACAACCATATCGATCGGTTGGATCGCATGTTGTTCCATGATGGCATCGTCCTGGCCGCGACGGCCCAGAATGCCACCGTGCACTTTCGGGTGCAGGGTTTTGACTCGTCCGTCCATCATCTCCGGGAAGCCGGTGTAGTCGGAAACTTCGGTAACAGGCAGACCGGCATCGGCCAGTAGGCGGGCAGTGCCACCGGTGGAGAGTAATTCGACGCCTCTCTGGGAGAGGGCTTCGGCGAATTCAACGATTCCGGCTTTGTCGGACACGCTGAGCAGGGCCCGGCGGATTGGACGAGGTTGTTGCATGGTTTTATCCCTTGGCTTTGAGTCGCAATAAAAGAGCGTTACGTGGATCTCCACCTTGTTGCTTCTTATATAGAGGGGATTTCTTCCTATATAGAGAAGGACAGGAACAGATTCAGGTAGCGCCCCGATAAAAACGGGGATTGTTTCGTCGCGGGGAATTGTAGCGAAAACGTTTGCGTGGCGCTCGTAAATTTTCCGACCAAATGCGTTCTGTGGATAAGTTAGTGCATAACCGGGTATAAGGACGGGTTTTGCTGTGGAATGCAGCAAACGGTGATTTTTGTTGAAAATACCTGTTGCGGCCTGCGTGGAACTCCCTATAATGCGCCTCCATCGACACGGAACATGTGAACAACTTCACAGAGTCTCCGGGGGTCGCAGAGAAAAAACCTGAAATTAAGGTTGACTCTGAAAGAGGAAAGCGTAATATACGCCACCTCGAGTTAGCAAGCGAAAGCGCGTAACTCACTGCTCTTTAACAATTTATCAGACAATCTGTGTGGGCACTCACAAGACGATATCCAGCTACTTCGGTAGCAAAAAAATATCAAGTCTTGAAGAGTGACCAAGCAGTAATTCATGCGAATGAATTATTAC
>NZ_JBLJAK010000053.1:0-28789 GCF_047530105.1 Serratia sp. T13T92
TCGGGTCGTAAAGACCCAGAAAGAAACCGAATATATGCCTGCAATACCTGTTCACCTTTTTCAAGAAAACACTGGCGTTATCGGGAGCGTCCATATATGCGCGATTGCGAGCCCCCAGGGACGGGTTCACGGCGTGTCGGCGTTCTGCACCATCCTCACCTGCTAACACTCTTCGCGCAGCTTTTTAGTGGTGCGATGGTGCAGATAAAACGTACAATCATGATAAGACAAAATATGAGATGAGGCGGCTATGACTGTTGAGTCTGATGGTGAACTGCTAGATGTATCAAAGGCTGGGTCCCATTTGCAAACGCTACGGGATCTAGTGACTGAAGGCTTGAACAGCGGGGTGTCAGAAACATGGAGTAAAGTTGCGTTTTTACAGCGAGTGAAGGGAAAATTACATGGAAGAGATTCGACACAAAAAGCGGGTTGCCAATAAAAACTAACCCCACAAAAATGTGAGGTTAGTCAGCAGCCTTCGGTGCAGGCAGGATCAATATTCCCAGGTATCAGGGTCGACACCCAATTCTCGCATCAGTACTTTCGCGGCTTCCGGGATTTCATCGCTGCGTTCTTTGCGCAGGTCTTCATCGTTCGGCAGCGGCTGGCCGGTAAAGGCGTGCAGGAATGCTTCACACAGCAGTTCGCTGTTGGTGGCGTGGCGCAGGTTGTTTACCTGGCGACGAGTCCGTTCATCCGTCAGGATTTTCAGCACCTTCAGCGGAATGGATACCGTGATTTTTTTGACTTGCTCGCTCTTTTTACCGTGTTCAGCGTAAGGGCTGACATACTCGCCGTTCCACTCAGCCATGGGACACCTTAAAATTGTCTGAAAAATACAAAATTCTAAAAACCGACCAATTATGCCCGATCTTCACTGTGCTCACTAAATAAATGTCTACTTTACGCGATAAGGGTCACTGAATCTGATGATTTAATAGGCTATGCCTATGCATTGTTGGGCTGACATCTTATCAATATTACAAACCGCCATAATTTTAGCGGGTATTGTCCCTTTGCTCAATCTATACGCAAAGAAGTTTAGATGTCCAGATGTATTGACGTCTATATCTACTGCGGTTAATCTTTAGGCCTCATTCCCCCACTTTCCGAGAGCCGAGCCACCCTATGACGCGTAAACCAGCCACGATTGCCGTACGTAGCGGTCTGAATGATGACGAACAGTACGGCTGTGTCGTCCCGCCGATCCATCTTTCCAGCACCTATAACTTCACCGATTTCAACCAGCCCCGAGCTCATGATTACTCACGCCGTGGTAACCCTACGCGTGATGTCGTGCAGCGTGCGCTGGCAGAGTTGGAAGGAGGTGCGGGTGCGGTGATGACCGGGAGCGGGATGTCGGCGATCCATCTGGTGACCACGGTATTTCTCAAACCGGGCGATCTGCTGGTGGCCCCTCATGATTGCTACGGCGGTAGCTACCGTCTGTTCGATAGCCTGAGCAAACGCGGGGCGTATCGGGTGCTGTTTGTCGATCAAGGGAATGAAGCCGCACTGCGCGATGCGTTGGCACAAAAGCCGAAGTTGGTGCTGATCGAAAGCCCAAGCAACCCGTTATTACGCGTGGTGGATATTGCCGCCATCTGTAAAGCGGCCCACGAAGCCGGTGCGCTGACCGTGGTAGACAACACCTTCCTCAGCCCGGCGCTGCAACAGCCGATCGAACTGGGTGCCGATCTGGTCGTCCACTCTTGTACCAAATACCTCAACGGCCACTCCGACGTGGTCGCGGGCGCGGTGATCGCTAAAGATAAAGATCTGGCGGTCGAGCTGGCCTGGTGGGCCAACAATATTGGCGTCACCGGCGCGGCATTCGATAGCTATTTGTTATTGCGGGGGATGCGTACCCTGTCGCCACGTATCAAGGCTGCACAACATAATGCCGAGGCGATTGTCGGCTATTTACAGCAGCAACCCTTGGTCAAAAAGCTGTATCATCCTTCCTTGCCAGAAAACCCTGGCCATGAGATTGCGTGCCGTCAGCAACGTGGGTTCGGTGCCATGCTCAGCTTTGAACTGGATGGGGATGAAGCGCTGCTGCGCCGTTTCCTGTCCGCTTTGGAGCTGTTTACGCTGGCGGAATCTCTGGGTGGCGTAGAAAGCCTGATCTCACATGCAGCAACCATGACTCACGCCGGTATGGCGCCAGAAGCGCGTGCCGCAGCGGGGATTTCCGAAAGCCTGCTGCGTGTTTCCGTGGGGATTGAAGACAGCGAAGATTTGATTGCCGATCTGGAACAAGCCTTCCAGGCGGCGGCTACGAGGTAAGTCATGAATGCAATTGCGGTAGCAGGGCCGGTTAGCGGGCGTCAACTGCACAAATTTGGCGGCAGCAGCCTGGCAGATGTGAAGTGTTATCTGCGGGTGGCCGGGATCATGGCCGAATACAGCCAGCCGGGTGACATGATGGTGGTGTCGGCGGCGGGTAGCACCACCAACCAACTGATCAGCTGGCTGAAGCTCAGCCAGAGCGATCGTCTTTCCGCGCATCAGGTGCAGCAAACGCTGCGCCGTTATCACAGTGAGCTGATCGGCGGGTTGTTGCCTGTAGAAACGGCGGAACCGCTGATTGCCGAATTTATTCACGATCTTGAACGCCTGGCCATCCTGCTGGACGGCAAGGTTGATGATGCGGTGTATGCCGAAGTGGTGGGGCACGGTGAGATCTGGTCAGCCCGCCTGATGGCTGCGGTGCTGAACAAGCAGGACATGCAGGCGGCATGGCTGGACGCGCGTGATTTCCTGCGTGCCGAACGTGCGGCGCAACCGCAGGTCGATGAAGGCCGCTCCTATCCGTTATTGCAGCAACTGCTGGCACAACATCCGGGCAAACGTCTGGTAGTGACCGGCTTTATTTCGCGTAATGACAGCGGTGAAACCGTGCTGTTGGGGCGCAACGGCAGTGACTATTCCGCCACGCAGGTTGGCGCATTGGCCGGTGTGGAGCGAGTCACTATCTGGAGCGACGTGGCCGGGGTTTACAGCGCCGATCCGCGCAAAGTGAAAGATGCCTGCCTGCTGCCGCTGCTGCGTCTGGATGAAGCCAGCGAGCTGGCCCGCCTGGCGGCTCCGGTGCTGCATACTCGTACTTTGCAGCCAGTGTCTGGCAGCGACATCGATCTGCAATTGCGCTGTAGCTATCAGCCGGAACAGGGCTCAACCCGTATCGAGCGCGTACTGGCTTCCGGTACCGGTGCCAAAATTGTCACCAGCCACGATGATGTCTGCCTGATCGAACTCAGCGTTGCGCCGCAGCATGACTTCAAGCTGGCGCAGAAAGAGTTGGATCTGGTGCTCAAGCGCGCGCAGATCAAACCGTTGGCCGTAGGGGTTCATCCTGACCGAAACCTGATCCAGCTTTGCTACACCTCTGAAGTGGTGGGCAGCGTGCTGCGCATTTTGCAGGAGGCCGGATTACCGGGTGAACTGCAACTGCGTGAAGGGTTGGCGCTGGTGGCCTTGGTGGGCGCGGGCGTGTGCAAGAACCCGTTGCACAGCCATCGTTTCTATCAGCAGTTGAAGGACCAGCCGGTGGAGTTCATCTGGCAGGCCGAGGATGGCATCAGCCTGGTGGCAGTGCTGCGTCAGGGGCCGACCGGTCTGCTGATCCAAGGCCTGCACCAAACGTTGTTCCGTGCGGAAAAGCGTATTGGTCTGGTGCTGTTTGGCAAAGGCAATATTGGTTCACGTTGGCTGGAGCTGTTTGCTCGCGAACAGAAGAACATCTCTGCGCGCAGCGGCTTTGAGTTTAGCCTGGCAGGGGTGGTGGATAGCCGTCGCAGCCTGCTCAATTACGAAGGGCTGGATGCCAGCCGCGCGCTGGCGTTCTTTGAAGATGAAGCCCAGGAGCTGGACGAAGAGTCGCTGTTCTTGTGGATGCGGGCGCACCCGTTCGACGATCTGGTGGTGCTAGACGTCACCGCCAGCGGGGAGTTGGCGGAGCAATATCTGGACTTTGCCAGCTATGGTTTCCATGTGATCAGCGCCAACAAGCTGGCGGGGGCCTCATGCAGCGCCAATTACCGCCAGATCCGCGATGCGTTTGCCAAAACGGGCCGCCACTGGCTGTATAACGCCACCGTGGGGGCCGGGTTACCGGTGAATCATACCGTGCGCGATCTGCGCGACAGCGGGGACAGTATCCTGGCGATCAGCGGTATCTTCTCCGGCACGCTTTCCTGGCTATTCCTGCAGTTTGACGGCACGGTGCCTTTCACCGAGCTGGTGGATCAGGCTTGGCAGCAGGGGCTGACGGAACCGGATCCGCGTGTTGACCTGTCTGGACAAGACGTGATGCGTAAGCTGGTGATCCTGGCACGTGAAGCGGGTTATGACATTGAACCTAACCAGGTGCGTGTGGAGTCGCTGGTGCCTGCAGGCGCGGAGCAAGGCTCCATCGATCAGTTCTTCGAGAACGGCGATGCGCTGAATCAGCAAATGCTACAGCGTTTCGAAGCGGCCAACGAAATGGGCCTGGTACTGCGCCACGTGGCGCGTTTCGACGCCAATGGCAAAGCGCGCGTTGGCGTTGAGGCCGTGCGGCCAGAACATCCGCTGGCTTCGCTGCTGCCTTGTGACAACGTGTTTGCTATCGAGAGCCGCTGGTACCGCGACAACCCGCTGGTGATCCGTGGGCCAGGGGCCGGTCGCGACGTGACTGCTGGAGCCATCCAGTCCGACCTTAATCGCTTGGCACAACTGCTTTAAATCCTCGCTTTAACCTCGGGGGTGGCGCTGCGCTGCCCCCGTTCAATCCTTGAACATGAAATTCTCTCATCTTGCGTGAGGATTAATCATCGTATCTCCCTCACTTTCCTGTTGACTCTTCAGGCAACATCCGGCATTTTCTATCTAGACGTCTAAACGTATAGACGCTTATTATAACGAAGCAAAAACAGTGATCGATAAGAGGCGGACAGGGTATGAGTTTTTATCACGCAAACCAGCGGGAAGCGCTGAATCAGAGTCTGGCAGAGTTAAATGGCCAGATTAACGTGTCGTTCGAGTTCTTCCCGCCGCGCACCAGCGAGATGGAAGATACCTTGTGGCAGTCGATCGATCGCCTGAGCAGCCTCAAACCCAAGTTTGTTTCTGTGACCTACGGTGCCAACTCGGGTGAGCGTGACCGTACCCACAGCATCATCAAGGGGATCAAAGAGCGTACTGGTCTGGAAGCTGCCCCTCACTTGACCTGTATTGATGCCAGCCCGGCGCAATTGCGTGAGATCGCTACCGATTACTGGAACAGCGGTATCCGCCATATTGTCGCGCTGCGCGGTGATTTACCGCCAGGCGGTGGCAAGCCAGAAATGTATGCAACCGATCTGGTCACGCTGCTCAAAGACGTCGGCGACTTTGATATTTCTGTCGCGGCCTACCCGGAAGTGCATCCGGAAGCGAAAAGCGCCCAGTCAGACCTGATCAACCTGAAACGTAAAATCGATGCCGGTGCCAACCGTGCCATCACCCAGTTCTTCTTCGACGTAGAAAGTTATCTGCGTTTTCGTGACCGCTGTGTGACTGCTGGCATCGACGTAGAAATCGTGCCGGGCATTCTGCCAGTGTCCAACTTCAAGCAGCTCCAGCGCTTTGCCACCATGACCAACGTGCGGGTGCCAAGCTGGATGACCAGCATGTTTGCCGGGCTGGATGACGATGCGGAAACCCGCAAGATGGTCGGCGCCAATATCGCCATGGATATGGTGAAGATCCTGAGCCGCGAAGGGGTCAAAGATTTCCACTTCTATACGCTCAACCGTGCGGAAATGAGCTACGCCATCTGCCATACCCTGGGCGTGCGCCCTGCTGCAGTAGTTGGTTGATAGATAGCGGTTGCCGTTGCGGCAACCGCGCCAACATCAAGGAACGGCCGGGTGCGTGAGCATCTCCAGGAACCACTGCCGGAATCCTTCGACATCGATTTCCAGACAGACCTCGGCATTGGCTGGCAGTTTCAGACGGTTGGCCAGATCGACGCAGGTCGTTCCTCTGGTCAGCTCACCTTGCGTCTCTACCGCCACATGGCAGGCCTGAGTGGTAAACAACTCGGGTTTTGCCAGATAGGCCAGAGCGCACAGGTCATGCATTTTCAGCCCACGGCTCATACTCCCACCCCGATAGTGTTGGAACAGGCTATGCAGCATGGCCCCGGTGCGGTTCAGCGTCGGTAAGCTGGCGATCATCTCGGCGGTAAGCGTAGCCCGGTTGGTGACGTCCAGCCCGCACATCACAATCGGGATACCGCTGGCAAACACCATGCTGGCGGCCTCGGGATCCACGTAGATATTAAACTCCGCGTTTGGCGTATGGTTGCCTCGGCCAGCGGAGCCTCCCATCATGACGATCCGCGCGATAGATGGCTTACATTCCGGGTAGAGCGTGAGCAACAGGGCAATGTTGGTTAACGGACCAATCGGCACCAAGACGATAGGTTCCTTGCTGGCCAGCAGCAGGTCACGCATCACTTCGACGGCATGACCGTCAACGATCTGCCGTGTTGGTTCCTCAAACGCGTACCCATCCAGGCCTGAGTTGCCGTGAATATGGCTGGCATCTTCCAGTTTACGTACCAGTGGAGCCGCTGCCCCGCGAGCTACGGGCGTGGACGCGCCCAGGAAATGCAGTAGGCGCAGCGCATTGTGGGTGGTTTTACCCACGCTGACGTTGCCCGCCACCGTGCTCACCAGGCGCAGGTCGATTTTTGGATGAAACAGTGCGGCAACCAGCGCGACGGCATCATCGATACCGGGATCGGTATCCAGGACCATGGCAATAGGTGCAGAGCTAGAGGACATAATATCTCCCATACAGGATGGATCAGGCGTTAGCGCTGATGGTCAAAATAGCTGATAGTGCTCATTTGCATCTCCTCAGAATGAATAGCGGATCAGCGTGAAAATCAGGGTGGCGACAAACCCGACCAGCAATGGCACCGAGGTTCTTTTGACCACCTCAATCGGGCTGACTTTGACTACTGATGCCACGATGATCACCACCGCAGAAACTGGCGATATCGCACGGATCAGGTTTGAGGTCAGCTGCATAGGCAGGGCAATCATTACCGGATCGACGTGAGCCTGATTGGCAATAGATGGAATAAGCTCAATAAAGGAGTAGAACACCGCATTACCGCTACCGCTGATCAGCGTGATCAGCGCGGTCAGGCCGGAGAAGATAAACATCAGGCCGATCCCGGCGTTATTGACCTCTTTAACCAGTGAGGCCACGGTGCCGATGGCCCCGATGACGGTCAACCCGGCCACCAGGGTGCTGGCAGCCACGATCAACACCACCACCTGTGAGAAGCCTTGCCCCATGCCGGTGAAGAACAGCGACGAGTTTTTCATTTGCTCGCGCAGGTCGCCTTTGCGGATCAGTTCCACAATAAAGGCCAGCGCAAACGAGAACAGGGTGATTTCCACCAGGCCGATTTTGATCTGGCGGAAGAACAGGCCAAATACCACGATCAGGAATAACGGGATCAGCGGAAAAAGGGCGTAGTAAGCCGGAGGGAGTTGGCTGTTGGTGGCCAATTTACTCTCATCGACGTCGGTAAACGCGGCTGCACCCTGGCGCTTATCCATGTACTTTTGCCAGAAATAGTGCGCGATGCCGATAATGACCAGCACCGGCAGTGAGATAACGGCATGGTGCATAGTAACGTAGTCCACCACGTGTTCGAAACCCAGGATTTTGGCTGCTACCACATTATCGCCACCCAGCGGTGTGGGTACGATGGTGGCAGTGGTGGCAATGACCCCGGCGGCGCTGAGTGAGGACATGTTTGCCACGCGCAGAATGGGGTAAAGCGTGGCCATTAAAATCACGGCGAGTGAGGCGGCACTGGGAATAATCAACGACAACAGTGACCCTATCCAGAATACTATCGGCACCAGAATATAGGGGGAGCGGATCTTCGCGATGGGTTTTGACATGATTTTAACCGCGACATCGTTTGCGCCAATGTGCGACATATAAGCGGAAAAGCCGAACAGCACCATGATGATGATGCCCGCCCGGCTAAACTGCTTGATGAAATCCAGCTCGATTTGTTTTAACGGATCCAACCAGACGTTTCCCGTCCCCGTTCCGGCGCTCAAAATCGGCAAGCCCAAAGTGGCTGCCGCCAACATGAGTACGATCCCTGAGCTAAACAACACCAGCTTGGTGTCGTAATTCTTGGCAATGGCGTAACCGGCCACGACGAGTACTACCAAGCTGATTATTAGTGCTACATCCATTTACTTTCCCTGTCATTATCAATCTTCATGATAAATATCTTTATGTGAAGGTATTTTCAAGAAGGTAAGGTCTTTGTCTATTACCAGTAACGAATAGTACCGGTAATTGTGATGTTAACTGCATTATTGGGCAATAAGTTCAGCATAATCAACGCAAAAGGTGTGGTCAAACTGAGCCTGGACTCAGAATGAGAGTCAGCAATAACAGTCTTGATAACCCGCAGTGAGTGACAGCTGTGACAAAATCTGCAGATTAGGAACGGGGATAACCGGGGGGAGAATAAGCACCGACGCCGATCGCATCGGTGCTTGCTGCAAAAGATGAAGCAATATTAGCCGGTGTTGCGCATCCCGGCCGCCACGCCAGCAATAGTGACCATTAGAGCCTGCTCAACGCGGGCATCCGGATGCTCCTGCTGGCGCGAACGGTGCAGCAGCTCGGCCTGCAACACGTTTAGCGGGTCGGTGTAGACGTTGCGCAACGCGATAGATTCGGCGATCCACGGCAGGTCTTCCATCAGATGGTCGTCGTTGGCAATGGTCAGCACCGCCTTGATATCGCTGGCCAATTGATCACGCAACTGTTGGCCGAGCGGCCACAGGGACTTGTCTACCAGACGCTGATCGTAGTATTCCGCCAGCCACAGGTCGGCTTTGGCGTATACCATTTCCAGCATCGCGATACGGGTAGAGAAGAACGGCCAGTTGTGGCACATGGCTTCCAACTGGTCCTGCTTGCCAGCCTTCACCGCTTCCTGCAGGCCAGCACCGGCACCCAGCCAGGCTGGCAGCATCAGGCGGTTCTGCGTCCAAGCGAAGATCCACGGAATGGCACGCAGGCTTTCAACACCGCCGTTCGGGCGGCGTTTGGCCGGGCGTGAACCCAATGGCAGTTTCCCCAGTTCCTGCTCTGGCGTAGCAGCGCGGAAGTAAGGCACAAAGTCTGGATTTTCACGCACGTAACCGCGATACATGTTGCACGAGGTTTCGGACAGTTCGTCCATCAGCGTGCGCCATTCTGGCTTAGGCTCCGGCGGTGGCAGCAGGTTGGCTTCCAACACCGCACCGGCGTACAGCGCCAGGCTGCTGATGGTGACTTCTGGCAGGCCGAATTTAAAGCGGATCATCTCGCCCTGTTCGGTCACGCGCAGGCCACCTTTCAGGCTGCCTGGTGGTTGGGACAGAAGAGCGGCGTGCGCAGGTGCGCCACCACGGCCAATTGAGCCACCACGGCCATGGAACAGCGTCAGTGCTACTCCGGCCTTCTCACAGGTTTTGATCAGTGCGTCCTGTGCACGGTATTGCGCCCAGGAGGCAGCCATCACGCCAGCATCTTTTGCCGAGTCGGAATAGCCGATCATGACCATCTGTTTGCCCTGAATAAAGCCGCGATACCAGTCGATGTTCAGCAACTGGGTCATCACGTCTTCGGCGTTGTTCAGATCGTCGAGGGTTTCGAACAGTGGGGCCACGGGTAGCGCGAATGGGCAACCAGTCTCCTTCAACAACAGGTGCACGGCCAAGACGTCGGACGGGGTACGAGCCATGGAAATGACGTAGGCGGCGATCGAACCTTGTGGCGCTTCGGCGACCACCTTGCAGGTTTCCAGCACTTCCTGAGTGTCTGCACTCGGCTCCCACTTCAGTGGCACCAGCGGACGTTTGGAGTTCAGCTCACGGATCAGGAATGCCTGTTTGTCGGCTTCTGACCAGCTCTCATAATCCCCCAGGCCCAGATAGCGGGTCAGTTCGGCAATGGCTTCGGTATGGCGGGTGCTTTCCTGGCGCACGTCGATACGCACCAGCGGTACGCCAAAGCAGCGTACGCGGCGCAGCGTGTCCAGCAGTTGGCCGTTGGCAATAATGCTCATGCCACAGGCCACCAAAGATTGGTAGCAGGCGTACAGCGGTTCCCACAACTGCTCGTTATTTTCCAGCAGGTCGTGTGGACGCAGGACGCGTTCGCCTTTCAGGCGGCCTTCAAGATAGGCCTGGGAGCTCATCAACTGGCTGCGCAGTTGCTTCATCAATTCGCGATAAGGTTCTTGTACTTCGTCACCACCGGCAAGTTCGCGCAGCTCAGGAGTACATTCGGTCATCGACAGCTCGGAGACCAGCACCTGAATATCACGGGTGAACAGATCGCAGGCCTTCCAGCGGCTCAGCAACAGCACGTGACGGGTGATTTCAGCGGTCACGTTCGGGTTACCGTCGCGGTCGCCACCCATCCAGGAGGTGAAGCGGATAGGTACGGCTTCTACCGGCAGGCGGTAATCGATGGAGTTTTCCAACTGTTCGTTGAACTCGCGCAGGAAAGCCGGTACGCCTTCCCACAGGCTGTTTTCCACCACGGCAAAGCCCCATTTGGCTTCATCGACCGGGGATGGACGATTTTTGCGGATCTCGTCGGTATGCCAGGATTGCGCGACCAACTGGCGTAGACGGCGCATGATTTTATTACGCTCGTAGTCGGCCAGGTCGTTATGATCCAGCTGGCTCAGACAGGTGTTCACCTCAACCAGCTTGTGGATCAGGGTGCGGCGGGTAATTTCCGTTGGGTGAGCGGTCAGGACCAGCTCGATGGAAAGATCGTCCACCGCCTTTTGCAGCTGTTTGTTATCCAGCTTGTTGTCTTTCAGCTTGGTAAACAACTGCGCCAAGGCTTCCGGGTTGCTGGCCGCTTCGCCGTGCGGCGAGATGCTGTGGTATTGCTCGGCAACGTTGGTCAGGTTGAGGAATTGGCTGAAGGCGCGGGCAACGGGCAGCAGCTCATCGTTGGACAGGTTCTGCAGCGTGGAGAGCAGCTCCTGACGATGCGCCTCGTTACCGGCACGTGAAGATTTGGAAAGCTTACGGATAGTTTCAACGCGATCGAGAATATGCTCGCCCAGCGCTTCTTTAATGGTATCGCCTAGCAGTTTGCCGAGCATACTGACATTACTTCGCATTGCCGAATATTGTTCGTTCATATAATCCCTGACCCAGTTCTTTGTATACTTATCATCCTCCGATCGCGGTGTTTTTCGCCACGACCTGAACACGATGAGTACGTGATTTTTCATCTTGTAAGTAAATTTCACGTGCCGACGCAGACCGCCGGTTTTATCTGGTCACGTGCCTGTCCAATCATCAATTGACACTATTTTTAGCAAAAAAACATCAAATTCGGCGTATTTTCTGAAATTTAATTACGCGCTGCCGGTTATCAGTCTGGCTTATCGGCTTAAATTACTACGTCTTAATAGGTAGGGAATGGTAACCCATTCCCCTGTTGTTACTAAGGTTTATTGCCGGCAGAAATGGTCGACCAACTGACCCAGCAGCTTACGCGTTGGCTCAATAAACGCGGTATCCAGATACTCGTCCGGTTGGTGCGCCTGGTTGATCGAACCAGGGCCGAGCACCAGCGTTGGGCACACTTGCTGGACGAACGGCGCTTCGGTGCAGTAGTTGACCACTTCGGTGCGTGCACCCAGCAGTTTTTCAATCACCGCCACCATGTGATGGTCGGTAGGGCATTCGTAGCCAGGGATCGGCGGATGTAGCTCATCGATCGTCAAGCGGCCCGGCCAACGTTGGCTTACCGGCGCCAACGCTTCTTGCAGTAGTTCGTTGATGTTATCCAGCGTCATCCCCGGCAGCGGGCGGATATCCATATGCAGTTCACAGCAGGCACAGATACGGTTAGCCGCATCGCCACCGCTGATATGGCCAAAGTTCATGGTCGGGTAAGGCACCGCAAACGCCGGGTTGTTGTAGCGCTCCTGTAGCGTTTTGCGCAATTCCATCAGATGCCCGATGGACTCATGCATCAGATCAATGGCATTGACGCCGCGCGCCGGATCGCTTGAATGGCCCGACTGGCCAACGATGCGGATCGCACTGGAGATATGGCCTTTATGCGCGCGCACCGGTTGCAGCGAGGTTGGCTCGCCGATGATGGCAAAGTCCGGGCGGATTTTACTGGAAGCAGCAAAGTAACGTGCACCAGCCATCGTCGTTTCTTCATCAGCGGTGGCCAAAATGTACAGCGGCTTGGTTAGCTTGCTGGCATCGATATCGCGTACCGCATCGAGGATAAAGGCGAAGAAGCCTTTCATGTCGGCAGTACCCAGCCCGTACAGCTTGTTGTCGTGCTCGGTCAGGGTAAAAGGATCTCGCGTCCAGCGCCCCTGATCGTAGGGCACCGTGTCGGTGTGGCCAGCCAGCAGCAGGCCGCCGCTGCCTTCACCGAGGCTAGCCAGCAGGTTGAATTTGTTGCGGGTATCCGGCACGGGCTGCACGTCGACGCGGAAGCCCAAATCGTTGAACCAGCCGGCCAGCAAGTTGATTAATGCTTCATTACTCTGATCGAGGGCACCATCGGTGGCGCTGATCGACGGAGTGGCGATCAACGCCCGGTACAGCTCAATAAATGGAGGTAATTTCATCTTCACTGTTGACAGCCTTTGGTTAGGATAGTATCAATATTCATGCATTTATTTTGAATAAAAATACAGTAAGCTAGAGCATAAGGGAACCTGTAACCCGGATGTTGATAAAAACATCACGCTCAACCACGTGGGTGAACCGCGCAACAACGCGACCAAGCCCTGCTACCAGGGTCGCCGTGACTCTTAGATTGCTAGCCAAGAAGGTGAAAGGCCACATGTTGAATACGCTGATTGTTGGTGCCAGCGGTTATGCCGGAGCAGAGCTCACGGCTTACCTGAATCGCCACCCACACATGAACATAACCGCTTTAGCGGTTTCAGCGCAAAGTGCAGATGCAGGAAAATTGCTTTCCGAGCTGCACCCTCAATTAAAAGGCATCGTCGATCTGCCATTACAGCCGCTGGTTGACGTTGCCGCCGCGGCCAAAGGCATCGACGTTGTTTTCCTCGCGACCGCCCATGAGGTGAGCCACGACATCGCGCCAGCATTCCTGGCTGCCGGTTGTGTGGTATTCGATCTCTCCGGCGCCTTCCGCGTGCAGGATGCTGATTTTTATCAACAGTATTATGGTTTTACACACCAGCATGCCGACTGGCTGGCGCAGGCAGTTTACGGCCTGGCGGAGTGGCAGAGCGAAAAACTCAAGCAGGCGCAACTGATTGCCGTGCCGGGCTGCTACCCAACGGCGGCGCAGCTGGCGCTCAAACCGCTGCTCGACAAGCAATTGCTGAACCTGGATCAATGGCCGGTCATCAACGCCGTCAGCGGTGTGAGCGGTGCAGGGCGTAAAGCCAGCGTCACGACCAGTTTCTGTGAAGTCAGCCTGCAACCTTATGGCCTGTTCAATCACCGTCATCAGCCAGAAATTTCTGCTCATCTCGGGGTGCCGGTCATCTTTACGCCACACTTGGGTAACTTCCCACGGGGTATTCTGGAAACTATTACCTGCCGCCTGAACAAGGGCGTCACCGCGCAAGACGTGGCAGCGGCTTACCATGCGGCTTATGACGACAAACCGCTGGTACGGCTGTACGACCAAGGAGTGCCAGCACTGAAATCCGTGGTGGGCCTGCCGTTCTGTGATATCGGCTTTGCCGTGCAGGGCGAGCATCTGATCGCCGTAGCCGCAGAAGACAACCTGTTGAAAGGCGCGGCGGCCCAGGCGGTGCAGTGTCTGAATATCCGTTTCGGCTTCCCGGAAACCCAATCCTTACTTTAAATCAGCGTGAGTAAACAGCAATGAATCCATTGATTATCAAACTAGGTGGCGTGCTACTGGACAGTGAAGAAGCGCTGGAGCGTTTGTTTACCGCGCTGGATGTCTATCGCCAGGAACATCAGCGCCCGCTGGTGATCGTTCACGGCGGCGGCTGCGTGGTGGATGAATTGATGAAACAGCTCTCCCTGCCGGTAGTGAAGAAGAACGGCCTGCGTGTCACTCCAGCCGATCAAATCGACATCATCACCGGCGCACTGGCAGGAACGGCTAATAAAACCCTGCTGGCCTGGGCGGTGAAGCACAAAATTAATGCCGTTGGCCTGAGCCTGGCAGACGGTGGCAGTGTTGCGGTAACTCAGTTGGACCCAGCGTTGGGCCATGTGGGCCATGCAGTACCAGGAACACCTGCGCTGCTCAATACCTTGTTGGGCGCTGGCTACCTGCCAGTGGTCAGCTCCATCGGCATTACTGCCGAAGGGCAACTGATGAACGTAAACGCCGATCAGGCTGCGACGGCCCTGGCCGCCACGCTGGGGGCGGATTTAATCTTGCTGTCGGATGTCAGCGGTATTCTCGACGGCAAAGGGCAGCGCATCGCGGAAATGACCGCACAAAAAGCCGAGCAACTGATTGCTCAAGGCATCATTACCGATGGTATGGTGGTGAAGGTCAATGCGGCGCTTGATGCTGCACGTACCCTTGGCCGCCCGGTAGATATCGCCAGCTGGCGTAATGCCGAAAAGCTCCCTGCTCTGTTTAATGGTGTGTCGATTGGCACCCGGATCCTCGCTTAAATTTAGAATTAAAAAGGAATAACACAATGCAAAACAAAGGCATCAAGAAAATCGTTCTGGCGTACTCCGGCGGTCTGGATACTTCGGCCATCATTCCATGGCTGAAAGAGAACTACGGTGGCTGTGAAGTGGTAGCCTTCGTGGCGGACATCGGCCAGGAGCGCGGCGATCTGGAAGGCGTTGAGCAGAAAGCTCTGCAATCCGGTGCCTCTGAGTGTCATGTTGTCGATCTGCGTGAAGAGTTTATCCGTGACTACGTTTATCCGGTGCTGCAGACCGGCGCACTGTACGAAGGCAGCTACCTGCTGGGGACTTCAATGGCGCGTCCGATCATTGCCAAGGCTCAGGTTGAGCTGGCACTGAAAGTGGGTGCCGATGCGCTGTGTCACGGGGCTACTGGTAAAGGTAACGATCAGGTGCGTTTCGAAACCACCTATACCGCATTGGCTCCGCACCTGAAGGTGGTCGCGCCTTGGCGTGAGTGGAACCTGCGTTCCCGTGAGGCCCTGCTGGATTACCTGAAAGAGCGTAATATCCCTACCACCGCTTCGCTGGAGAAGATCTACAGCCGTGACGAAAACGCCTGGCACATCTCTACCGAAGGCGGCGTGTTGGAAAGCCCGTGGAATGCACCAAATAAAGATTGTTGGGTTTGGACTGTCGATCCGTTGGAAGCACCGGACAAGCCAGAACAAGTAACCGTCACCGTAGAGAAAGGCTGCGTTGTTGCCGTTAATGGTGAAGCGATGAGCCCGTATAAGTGTCTGGAAACCCTGAACGTGCTGGGTGCCAAACACGGCGTGGGTCGTATCGATATCGTAGAAAACCGCTTGGTAGGGATCAAATCCCGTGGTTGCTATGAAACCCCGGGGGGCACGATTATGGTTGCCGCGCTGCGTGGGGTCGAGCAGTTGGTACTGGATCGTGATAGCTTTAAGTGGCGTGAGCAGTTGGGCTTGGAAATGTCCTACGTGGTCTACGATGGCCGCTGGTTTGCTCCGCTGCGTCGTTCCATTCAGGCTTCCGCACAAGCGCTGGCGGAAGAAGTTAACGGCGAAGTGGTGCTGCAATTGTATAAAGGCCAGGTGACGGCGATCCAGAAGAAATCGGCCAACAGCCTGTACTCAGAAGAATTTGCGACCTTTGGCGAAGACGAAGTTTACGATCACAGCCATGCGGGTGGCTTTATCCGTCTGTTCTCGCTCTCTTCCCGTATCCGCGCGTTGAACGAGAAGAAAAAGTAACGTCGTTGGTTTAGCGTCAATTTGAGGGGCGCAGCATGCTGCGCCCTTTCGCATACTTATTCAGGAGCAAGATTATGGCACTTTGGGGCGGACGGTTTAGTCAGGCAGCGGATCAGCGGTTCAAACAGTTAAATGATTCCCTGCGCTTCGACTATCGCCTGGCGGAACAGGATATTGTGGGCTCCGTCGCCTGGTCAAAAGCGCTGGTGACCGTCAACGTACTGACGTCAGCAGAGCAACAGCAGCTTGAGCAGGCACTGAACGTGCTGCTGGAAGAAGTGCAGGCCGATCCTCTGGCGATCGTTAACAGCGACGCAGAAGATATTCACAGTTGGGTTGAGCAGAAGCTGATCGATAAAGTCGGCGATCTGGGCAAAAAGCTGCATACCGGCCGCAGCCGTAACGATCAGGTGGCCACCGATCTGAAACTGTGGTGCAAACATCAGGTTAGTGAACTGCATCAGGCGTTGGTACAGCTGCAACAGGCGCTGGTAGAAACCGCCGAAGCCAATCAGGATGCGGTGATGCCGGGTTACACCCACCTACAGCGCGCCCAGCCGGTAACTTTTGCCCACTGGTGCCTCGCTTACGTTGAGATGCTGGCGCGTGATGAAAGCCGCCTGCAGGATACGTTGAAACGCCTGGACGTCAGCCCGCTGGGTAGCGGTGCCTTGGCCGGAACCGCTTATCCGATCGACCGTGAACAACTGGCTGGCTGGTTGGGCTTTGCCTCTGCCACGCGCAACAGCCTGGATAGCGTCTCCGATCGTGACCACGTGCTGGAGCTGCTGTCCAATGCTGCCATCAGCATGGTGCACCTGTCGCGCTTTGCCGAAGACCTGATCTTCTTCAACAGCGGCGAAGCGGCGTTTGTCGAGCTTTCGGATCGCGTGACCTCAGGGTCATCGCTGATGCCACAAAAGAAAAACCCCGACGCGTTAGAGCTGATCCGTGGCAAGTCTGGGCGTGTGCAAGGGGCTTTGACCGGCATGATGATGACGTTGAAAGGCCTGCCGTTGGCCTACAACAAAGACATGCAGGAAGACAAAGAAGGGCTGTTCGACGCGCTCGACACCTGGATGGATTGCCTGCAGATGGCGGCATTGGTGCTGGACGGCATTCAGGTGAAGCGCCCGCGTTGCCAGGAAGCGGCACAGCAAGGCTATGCTAACGCCACCGAACTGGCCGACTATCTGGTGGCCAAAGGCGTGCCGTTCCGCGAAGCGCACCACATTGTGGGTGAAGCGGTAGTGGAAGCGATCCGCCAGGGCAAGCCGTTGGAAGACCTGCCGCTGAGCGATTTGCAGAAATTCAACAGCGTGATTGGTGACGACGTTTATCCGATCCTGTCGCTGCAATCTTGCCTGGATAAGCGCGCGGCCAAGGGTGGTGTTTCTCCTCAGCAGGTTGCCTATGCGATCGCCGAGGCGAAAAAACGTCTGTTCTAAGCTACGCTTGAGGGCAGCGCAATGCTGCCCTTATCCTGCCAACCGGGCGCACAAATAGCGGTTCAGGCTAACGCCTTCATCCATAGCATTAATCGCCAGACGGCGATGCTGTTCCGGGGTCATCCGCAGCACCAGTTTTCCACTGAAGTTTTTCTCTGCCAGCGCTTCTGGTGGCGTTTCGCCCTGGGCGAGCATATCGGCAATCACATCGCGGACCAGTTTTTCAATACCGTCCAGCGCTACCGTACGGTTAGGTGCCAGCCATGACAGAGAGGGAAACTCCGTACAGAGGCCGACATACTCGCTATCTTCTGCTGACCAGGTGATGCGATAAGTGTAGTGCTCAT
Source organism: Serratia sp. T13T92 (assembly GCF_047530105.1). Lineage (NCBI taxonomy): Bacteria > Pseudomonadati > Pseudomonadota > Gammaproteobacteria > Enterobacterales > Yersiniaceae > Serratia > Serratia sp. T13T92. Next base: position 17,751 of record NZ_JBLJAK010000053.1, read on the forward strand.
GTTTTTCCATTTTCTTCCTCCAGTTTGATCAGCGCGCTGATCACCTGTTTGACCTGATATACCTTTGCCATGCCGCTATCTGTACGTTGGATATTCACGCGTGGAGCCCTCGGCCAAGGCATTTTGTAAACCTTGTGACTGCCACCGTTCAAGCGGGGTGGGCCAAACCAGTCGGTGCAGATCTTTACTAATGTGTTGAATTTGATATTGGCTTGCCGCTGTTGCAGATCGTCAATGGTTTCTCTGAGTCCTTTCATTTAGCTGTCCTATATTAGTATCAATATTAGTATCACCTCAAGACGGGGGAGCATAAAAATGACGCTAAAACCAAAACTCGGCAAGCAAGGAGATTCAAGGCTGGAATGCCATACGCAAAAAACCGGGCGCGAAGGCCCGGTGGATGGTGACTCATAGCAGAGATAAAGGTTTATTCGCCAGGGCAACGCTGGCAGCGTTCCGCCTCAGACTCACCCAGCTTCAGCTTGGCTTGCAGATCGCGTAGCGCGGTACGCAGCCCTTCTTCGATCACCGGGTGGTAGAACGGCATATCCAGCATTTGGTCGATGGTCATCTGCTGCTGATGTGCCCAAGCCAACAAATGGGCGATATGCTCCACGTCCGGCCCCATCATCTCAGCACCCAGGAAGCGACCTGTCCCTTGCTCGCCATAAACGTGCAAGATGCCTTTATTGCGTAGCATCACCCGGGAACGGCCCTGGTTTTCGAACGATACGGCACCCACTTCAAAACAGCCGCAGGCGCTGAATTTCTGGTTCAGTTCACGGAAGGTCGAGCCGACCATGGCAATTTGCGGGTCTGAGAACACCACGGAAATCGAGCTACGGCGCAGGCCTGGCGTTACTTCTGGGAAGCTGCCCGCGTTGTGCCCGGCAATACGAGCCTGATCGCTGGCTTCGTGCAGCAGTGGCAATTGGTTGCTGGCATCACCGGCGATGAAAATATGCGGCACGCTGGTTTGCATGGTTAAGCGATCGGCCTGTGGCACGCCTTTGGCATCCAGCACCAGAGTGGTATTTTCCAACCCCAGCTTGTCGACGTTCGGACGGCGGCCGGTGGCGGCCAGCACGTAATCCACCATCATTTCCTGCGTTTGGCCGTGCAGATCCTGGTAGCGGATAAACACTTTGTCGCCTTCGCGCTGCATGATGTCTACTTTGACATCCGGGTCGAGATAGAACTCTTCACCCAGCGTTTTAGCGGCATATTCCCGCACTACGCTGTCGGTCAGCGGGCCAACCGCGCCGCCAACGCCGAACACTTTGGTGGCAACGCCAAGGCGATGCAGCGCCTGTCCCAGTTCCAATCCGATCACCCCTGGGCCAAATACCGCGACGGACTGCGGCAAATCATCCCAGTTAAACACATCGTCATTGACGATCAGGCGGTCGCCAAGGTCGTTCCACGGTGCAGGCCAGCTAGGGCGGGAACCGGTGGCAATCACGATACGCTGCGCGACGATGCGCGTATGTTCGTCAACCTGCAAAGTGTTGTCGTCAATGAAGCGGGCATAGCCCTGAATTTTATCTGCGGCCGGGATGCTATCGACTCCTTCCAGTACAAAACCGACGAAGCGATCACGCTCGCGTTTGACGCGATCCATCACTTCACGGCCATTGATGGTGGTTTTTCCCGCCGGGTGGACGCCAAATCCTGGAGCCCGTTCGATCTGATGCACCGCTTCTGCCGCAGCGATCAGTAATTTGGAAGGCATACAGCCAACGCGGGCACAGGTGGTGCCAAAAGGTCCGCCCTCAATCATCACCACGCTGGGGGTAGAAAGTTTTGCTGCGCGGTAAGCGCCTAGTCCAGCTGTGCCGCCGCCAATAACGGCGACGTCGACATTCAACAGTTTCATATCCGCTCCTGAAGGGTATAAAAAAAGGGCGGGTTAGCACCCGCCAAAAGTCACATTACTTCTATTCCGTTGGTTTACAGGCGACAGATTGTTGAACCGTGCCTGAGGCCCATCGGGTTTATTTTTATCATTCAGGCTGACAGGAAGTTTTCCAGATCGTCGCTACCACCGATGTGACGACCACCGATAAACACCTGTGGCACGGTAGCGCGGCCGCTGACAGCGCGCAGGCTGACCGTGGTCGCGTCTTGGCCCAACACGATTTCTTCATATTGGATCCCGCGCTCTTGCAGCATTTGTTTGGCTTTGGCGCAGAACGGGCAGCCCGGTTTGGTGAACAGGGAAACCGATTCCTGCACTTGGAATTCAGGTGCCAGGTATTTCAACATGGTGTCGGCGTCAGAAACTTCAAACGGGTCGCCCGGCTTGTTTGGCTCGACGAACATTTTTTCTACCACACCGTTACGCACCAGCATGGAGTAGCGCCATGAACGTGGGCCAAAGCCCAGATCGGCTTTCTCAACCAGCATGTTCATGCCCTTGGTGAATTCACCGTTGCCGTCCGGCACGAAGGTAATATTTTCGGCGTGTTGATCGGCTTTCCAGGCGTTCATCACAAAAGTATCGTTCACCGAGACGCACAGAATGCTGTCAACGCCATGTTGCTTGAACACGCTGGACAGTTCGTTATAGCGCGGCAAATGGCTGGATGAGCAGGTTGGGGTGAACGCGCCCGGCAAGGAGAACACGATCACGGTTTTGTCTTTGAACAGGTCATCCGTGGTGACATCGATCCATTGGTCGCCCTGGCGAGTATGGAAGGTAACCTGAGGGACTTTTTTGCCTTCTTGACTGGTAAACATGAATTAACCCCTTAATTAGAAAAATGAATTTTTTATGTTGGCGCCGTTGCGCTTCGTTGGGGGACATTATTCACTGCGGGGCTTGATAGTTCTAATCACTCGTTGCTATCTTATCTATCGCCATGAGCTATCATGGCCAGGAGGGAAACAACAATGAATATTCGTGATTTAGAGTATCTGGTCGCCTTGGCCGAGCACCGCCACTTCCGGCGCGCTGCCGACTCATGCCATGTCAGCCAACCAACATTGAGCGGCCAGATCCGCAAGCTGGAAGACGAGTTGGGCGTGATGCTGCTTGAGCGGACCAGCCGTAAGGTGCTTTTCACACAGGCAGGCTTACTGCTGGTGGAACAGGCGCGCACCGTGCTACGCGAAGTCAAAGTCTTGAAGGAAATGGCCAGCCAGCAAGGGGAAGCGATGTCCGGGCCGTTGCATATCGGCCTGATCCCTACCGTGGGGCCTTATCTGCTGCCGCAGATTATCCCTACGCTGCATAAATCCTTTCCCAAGTTGGAAATGTACCTGCACGAAGCACAAACCCATCAACTGCTGGCACAGCTGGACAGCGGCAAGTTGGACTGCGCTATTCTTGCCTTGGTGAAAGAGACCGAAGCCTTTATCGAAGTGCCTTTGTTCGATGAGCCGATGCAATTAGCAGTCTATTCCGACCATCCGTGGGCGCAGCGCGAACGCGTGGCGATGGCCGATTTGGCGGGTGAAAAACTGCTGATGCTGGAAGATGGCCACTGTTTACGCGATCAGGCGCTGGGCTTTTGCTTCCAGGCCGGTGCGGATGAGGATACCCACTTCCGCGCGACCAGTCTGGAAACACTGCGTAATATGGTTGCCGCAGGCAGTGGGATAACGCTGTTACCCGCCTTGGCAGTACCGCGTGAGCGCGAGCGTGACGGCGTCTGCTATCTGGAGTGCTACAAACCGGAACCGAAGCGCACCATTGCTCTGGTGTATCGCCCCGGCTCCCCGCTGCGTAGCCGCTATGAGCAGCTGGCCGAGGCTATTCGCGAACACATGCAGAACTACCTGGACGCGGGCCTAAAAAAGGCGGTTTAAACCGTTTAGCGCGGCCACGCGGTAGGCTTCGGCCATGGTCGGATAGTTGAAGGTGGTATTGACGAAATACTCGATGGTATTACCTTCACCTTTTTGTTCCATGATCGCCTGACCGATGTGAATGATCTCTGCCGCACGCTCACCAAAGCAGTGGATCCCCAGGATCTGCAAGGTATCGCGGTGGAACAGGATCTTCAGGCTACCCACGTTCATACCGGCAATCTGCGCCCGGGCCAGGTGTTTGAACTGGGCACGGCCCACTTCATAGGGCACCTTCATCGCCGTCAGTTCCTGCTCGGTTTTACCGACGGAGCTGATTTCCGGAATGGTATAAATGCCCGTTGGAATGTCTTCGATCAGATGCCCGCTGGCTTCCCCAGAGGAGATGGCCTGAGCGGCGATGCGGCCCTGGTCATAAGCGGCAGATGCCAGACTCGGATAGCCGATCACGTCACCCACTGCATAAATGTGGGATACGGCGGTCTGATACATGCTGTTGACCTTCAGCAGGCCACGGCTGTCTGATTCCAGACCCACGTTCTCCAGGCCAAGCGCATCAGTGTTACCGGTACGGCCATTGGCATACAGCAGGCAATCGGCCTTCACTTTCTTGCCGGATTTCAGGTGCACAATCACGCCGTCATCGGTACCCTCGATCTTCTCGAACTCTTCATTGTGGCGGATCACCACGCCGTTATTCCAGAAGTGATAAGACAGGGAATCTGACATCTCCTGATCGAGGAACGCCAGCAACCGATCGCGGGTGTTGATCAAGTCCACCTTCACGTTCAAACCACGGAAGATAGAAGCATATTCGCAGCCAATTACCCCGGCACCGTAGATAATCACGTGGCGTGGCTCGTGGTTCAGCTCCAGGATGGAGTCGCTGTCATAAATGCGCGAGTGGTTAAAATCAACGCCGTTCGGATGATAAGGGCGTGAACCACAGGCGATCACAATATGGTCGGCGCGGATGGTATCCTGCGTGCCATCCATATAGCTTACGCTGACGGTGTTGGCGTCGATAAACTTGGCGTTACCGGCGAACAACTTGCACTGGTTACGTTCGTAGAACCCTTGGCGCATGCGCGTTTGCTGGTTAATCACGCTGTCGGCGTGGCGTAAAATGTCAGGGAAGGTGGCGCTAAGGGTGCGGGAGTTATTGTAAAGCGGGTTCTGGTTGAATTCGATAATGCGGCTGACGGCGTGGCGGAGGGCTTTTGAGGGGATGGTTCCCCAGTGAGTACAACCGCCGCCCACGTTATTGTACCGTTCGATCACGGCCACGCGGGCACCTTGTTTCACCAGACCCATGGCTGCGCCTTCACCACCAGGGCCGGAGCCGATGATAATGGCATCAAATTGATAGTGTTGTTGCATGTAGGAGAGACCTGTTCTTATACAAATTTACAACGGTATCTTAACATCATAGCGCTGCGTGCCCAATTACCATTAGCCTTTTTGTGGCAAAGCACAATCGGTGTGGCCCAGAACTGTGACAAAGCTCGTTTGTGTAAATGCTGTTGCAATAAATTTGCTATATTGCCAGTTCTGCGGCGTTAGACTGAAGAAGGGAAGTCATCCGGATATGCAAATGGGCGTCAGAGCACAACAAAAAGAACGCACGCGTCGTTCCCTCATCGAGGCGGCTTTCAGCCAGCTGAGTGCCGAGCGCAGTTTTGCCAGCCTGAGCCTGCGTGAAGTCTCACGAGAGGCGGGCATCGCGCCCACGTCTTTCTATCGCCATTTCCGCGATGTGGATGAGCTTGGGCTCACCATGGTTGACGAAAGCGGCCTGATGCTGCGCCAATTGATGCGCCAGGCACGCCAGCGTATTGCCAAAGGCGGCAGCGTGATCCGCACCTCGGTATCGACCTTTATGGAGTTTATCGGCAATAATCCCAACGCCTTTCGGCTGTTGCTGCGAGAACGTTCCGGCACCTCGGCCGCGTTTCGTGCGGCGGTAGCACGGGAAATCCAACATTTTATTGCCGAACTGGCAGATTACCTTGAGCTGGAAAACCATATGCCGCGCAGCTTTACCGAGGCGCAGGCGGAAGCTATGGTGACGATCGTGTTCAGTGCCGGGGCGGAAGCGCTGGATATTGATATTGAACAACGGCGGCAGCTCGAAGAAAGGTTAGTGTTGCAACTGCGGATGATCTCCAAAGGAGCCTATTACTGGTATCGCCGCGAACAAGAAAAAGCATCTGTATCCCACGTATAACAAGGTGAAAGTCATGGAAAAACTAAGCCGTGAGAATGGTACTTTACTGCTGGCGTTGATTGCCGGCCTGTCCGTAAACGGTTCCTTTGCCGCGCTGTTCAGCTCGGTGGTGTCGTTTTCTGCCTTCCCGTTGATTGCTTTGGTGTTGGCGGTATATTGCCTGCATCAGCGTTACCTGAACCAGCCAATGCCGGATGGTATGCCAAAACTGGCGGCCGGCTGTTTCCTGTTGGGCGTCCTGGGATATAGCGCGATCGTGCGTGCGGAATATCCGCAGATCGGCTCGAACTTCCTGCCCTCGATTGTTTGCGTGGTGCTGGTGCTCTGGATTGGTTTCCATTTAAAGAAACGCAATACCGTCACTGTTCAGCATTAAAAATGGTTATATCGAGAAAAGGCACTCTGCGGAGTGCCTTTTTTGGTTTTTGCGTCTGTCTAGATCAGCGGCGTTCGAGTAATACGCCACATTCCATATGATGGGTGTATGGGAACTGATCGAATAGAGCCAGGCGAGTGATTTTGTGCGTGGCCTGCAGCGTATCCAGATTGGCGCACAGGGTCTCCGGGTTGCAGGAGATGTAAAGGATGCGTGGATAGGTCTGCACCATCTTCACCGTTTCCTCATCCAGCCCGCTGCGCGGCGGATCGACGAAAATCGTCTCACAGTTATAGCTGCTCAGATCGATCCCTTTTAACCGGTTGAACTCGCGAGCGCCGTTCATTGCCTGAGTGAAGTCTTCCGCCGCCATACGGATAATCTGCACGTTGTCGATATTATTGGCCGCGATGTTGTACTGCGCCGCCGCCACCGAAGGCTTGGCAATTTCAGTGGCTAACACCCGCTCGAAGTTGCGGGCCAGGGCCAGCGAGAAGTTGCCGTTACCGCAATACAGCTCCAGCAGATCCCCCTTTGCACCTTGGGTTACATCCAGCGCCCATTCCAGCATTTGCACGTTCATGGCGGCGTTGGGCTGGGTGAAGCTGTTTTCGACCTGGCGATAAATCATTTCGCGGCCAGCGACCGGCAGCACTTCGTCGACGTAGTCTTGATCCAGCATGATTTTCATCTTCGAGGCGCGGCCAATTAGTTGCACATCGAAGCCGTCTGCGCGTAACGCATCACGCAGCGCAGTGGCATCTTGCTGCCATTGTTCGTCCAGCTTGCGGTGATACAGCAGCGAGGCAATGATCTTACCGCTCTGCGTAGAAAGATAATCGATCTGGAACAGCTTGTGGCGCAGCACCGGATTGGGCTTGAGGGCCACCATCAGGGCGCCCATCAGGCGGTTAATCAGCTCGCTGGCCGCCGGGAAGCTATCGACACGGATACGCTGCTTGGTCTGCTGATCGAACATGATGTGGTACATATCGTCCTCATCATGCCAGATGCGGAATTCCGCACGCATCCGGTAGTGGCTGACTGGCGAGCGAAACACTTCCGGCTCGGGCGCCGTGAACGGTGACATCATGGTCTTCAGGCGGGCTGTTTTCTCCGCCAGTTGGTCGTCATAGCGTTCAATGGGCAAATTCTCGGGCGTCATGTTTTCTCTCGTCAGGCAAATTGGATCTGCGGGGATTGTAGGGAATCAGCCCGTGAAGTCCAGTTTTGTTGTGGTGCTATTTTGCAACACTGTTGGCAATCTAGACATCCATTTTCATTGATTGTAGCATTGCCGTCCGGTCTCAAGCAGCGAGTGAAAAGGGAATCCAGTGCAAATCTGGAGCTGACGCGCAGCGGTATGGGGAAGTCACGGCGATAGCGTTAAATGACGCAGACACTGTCCACTGCAGGATGGGAAGTCATCGCCCGGTGCGGGTTGCCACAGGCAACCGGCAAATCCCAAGCCCGAAAACCTACCGGTGTACGTCGCAATATCCATAGCCGTCGCGAACTACCGGCCGTGGCCCTGCGGCATCCCCAATGAAGTTTGGATGCTTTTTATAATGACAATGATAAAAAATACACTGCTGGCGGTGGTCTCCTCCGTGACGGCATTTTCTGGATGGGCGCAAGATAACACCACGGCTAAAAGTAGCGATGACCTGGTGGTTACCGCCAACCGCTTCCCTCAACCGGTCTCTTCCGTATTGGCGCCTGCCGATGTGGTGACCCGCGAAGATATCGACCGTTGGCAGGCCAAAAGCCTCAATGATGTGATGCGCCGTTTGCCCGGTGTCGATATTTCACAGTACGGCGGTATGGGGCAGGGGTCATCTCTCTCGGTACGCGGCACCGAAGCTCGTCATGTATTGGTTCTGATCGACGGCGTGCCAATGGCCCGTCTGGGGATTAGCAACGGCGTTGATTTTAACCAGGTTCCGTTGGCGCTGGTTCAGCGTGTGGAGTTTATCCGTGGGCCGCGCTCTGCCATTTACGGTTCTGGTGCCATCGGCGGGGTCATCAACATCATTACCCAGACGGATAAAGAGGGCGGTAAAGTCCAGGCGGGTATCGGTTCTAAAGGATACCAGCAGTACGATGGTGCCTTGCGCCAGCGTTTTGATAACACGGTTGCTACCGTTGCGGGCAGCTACCAGATGACCAATGGCTTCAATGTGCAGCCGGGCTCGCCTTATTCGGTCGACAGCGATAGTGATGGTTTCCGTAATAAAAGCTTCTGGGGCGGGTTGGAGCAACAGTTCAATCAGAATTTCTCAGGTTTCGTGCGGGGTTATGGTTATACCAATAACTCGGACTACGATGTCGGTAGTGTACCTTACAGCCCGAAGTACAGTAATGATGAAGACCGCCTGTATAGCCACACCTATGATATGGGGCTGCGTTTCCTGTCTGGGGCTTTCTCTTCTCAACTGACGGGCAGCTATCAGAAACAGAAGGATTACAACTACAGCAGCCAGAATGGCCGTTATGGCATCAGCACTACGCTGGATGATATGGATCAGCGTAACCTGCAATGGGGCAACACCTATGCTTTCGAGCACGGCAGCGTTACCGCCGGTGCCGATTTCCAGCAACAGCGCCTGACTTCTTCCGACAATTCCTTTGCCGATACCTATAAAAGAGACAACACGGGCCTGTACCTGAGTGGCCAGCAGCAGTTTGGCAGCGTGACGTTGGAAGCCTCTGGGCGTGAAGACAAGGCAGGTGACTTTGGTTGGCACGGCACTTGGCAGACCGCGGCAGGTTGGGAGTTTGTTGATGGCTATCGAGCCACCTTATCTTACGGTACGGGTTTCCTGACGCCGTCATTGGGTCAGCAATATGGCTCAAAACGCTTTGGCATTGATTCCAATAGCAACCTCAAGCCGGAAGAGTCCAAACAGTGGGAAATGGGTCTGGAAGGTTTGACCGGGCCGTTGGATTGGCGTCTGTCTGCTTACCATTACAAAATCCAGAATCTAATCAACTATGATTCTGACCCAGTGACCTATCAGGGGCAGTATTACAATGTGGATAAGGCAACGATTAAAGGTGTGGAATGGACGGGTAGCTTTGATACCTGGATGTTCACCCACCGCTTGACGCTGCAATATATCGATCCGCGTAATGACCAGACCGATGAGGTGTTGGCGCGCCGTTCGAAACGTCAGGCCAAATATCAGTTGGATTGGACGATGTTCAACCTGGACATGGATATCTCGTATCAATACTACGGCAAGCGTTACGACAATATCTCTTCTACTTATAACCCTGAGCAGCGCGTATTGCCGAGTTACAGCACGGTCGACGTGAGCGCCTCATATCCAATAACCTCTCAGCTGACAGTTCGTGGTAGAATTGCCAACCTGTTTGATAAAGATTATGAGACGGCTTATGGCTATGCTACCCCAGGAAGAGAGTACTACCTCACTGGCAGCTATACCTTCTAACGCCACTGCGGCTCCTCGCCCGACGGCGCTGGTTTTTGATTCCGGCGTCGGCGGGTTGTCAGTGTTTCAGGAGGTTCGGCAACTGCTGCCGGATCTCCACTATATCTATGCCTTCGATAACGTAGCATTCCCCTACGGCGAGAAATCCGAAGAGTTTATCGTTGAGCGCGTACTGGAAATTGTCAGTGCGGTTCAGCAGCGCCATCCTCTGGCGATCGTCATCATCGCCTGTAATACCGCCAGTACCGTTTCCTTACCCGCACTGCGTGAACGTTTTGCTTTCCCGGTAGTGGGGGTGGTGCCTGCGATCAAGCCTGCTGCCAAACTGACCGCCAACGGTATCGTCGGTTTGCTGGCCACGCGTGGTACGGTTCAGCGTACTTATACTCATGAACTGATCGAGCGTTTCGCGACAGATTGCAAAATTGAGCTGTTAGGCTCTTCTGAGCTGGTGGAACTGGCAGAAGCCAAGCTGCATGGTGAACCTGTGCCGCTGGCAACGCTGAAGAAAATATTGCAGCCGTGGCTGAGCATGCGCGAGCCTCCGGACACGGTAGTGTTGGGTTGTACTCACTTTCCTCTATTATCTGAAGAGTTGATGCAAGTCCTGCCTGAAGGAACGCGTCTGGTGGATTCTGGTGCGGCAATTGCCCGCAGAGCCGCCTGGCTTATCTCTAATCAGGAAAATCTGGTCTCAACTCAGGAAGAGAATCTGGCGTATTGCATGGCGCTGAATGAAGACACCGATGCTTTATTGCCCGTTTTGCAGGGTTATGGCTTTAAATCGTTGAAAAAACTGCCGCTTTAATGGGTTTTTGCTTAAACATTCGACGGTCAGTAAAAAAAGTGAATTTAGGGGTTGCGGCGTTCTGAGAACTCCCTATAATGCGCCTCCACTGACCGGGAACAACGACTCCTCTAACGAGAACCAAGTCGCCCAGCCAGGAAGAAGCAACCCGGTGAAAACACCGTGTCTCGTAAGAGAAAAAGGTTGACTCTTCAGCGGGAAAGCGTAATATGCACCTCCCGCGTTACCGAGAAACTTCCCGGTAACGAACGCTCTTTAACAATTTATCAGACAATCTGTGTGGGCACTCACAAGACGATATCCAGCTACTTCGGTAGCAAAAAAATATCAAGTCTTGAAGAGTGACCAAGCAGTAATTCATGC
>NZ_JBLJAK010000054.1:0-26075 GCF_047530105.1 Serratia sp. T13T92
AAAAAGGGCGTGCCATTCTTCGGGCGTGCGGATGTTCCTCATGGGTTTGCTCCGTGTTGATGATCGGGAACAAGATCATGGCAACATCGCGAACGCAATAACAGGTGGGGTTCCAGCGACGCTTACGTTTATCCAGGTACTTGTTCCAGCCGTGGTCATGCTGGAACAGCAGCTTTGCGGGTCGCGGAATATACATTGTGCAGAGTATAGAGGGTGGCAGGGTATGGGAAAAGAGCCTCGGCGTCAGCCGGCTCACGTCGCAGGCGTGCTATTTTATGCGGGTATCAGTGCGGGGCGAGATCGCGAGGGGCTGGGCACGATCAGCCGCCGCCGGCGTTGATGTGAGGCAGGGTCTTAAGGACGGTTGAGGCAGCTTTGCTGCCGTGCTCGCCCCGAAGGGGCGCTACGTTCAGTGGTACAACAACGACCATAAACACAGCCGGATCCGCTTTGTGACGCCTGCAGAGCGACATCGAGGAGAGGATAAGGCTATCTTGGAACAGCGTCATCATCTGTACCAGCAGGCGAGAGAACACTATCCAGAGCGGTGGTCTGGTCACACGCGAAACTGGGCACCGATAGGAGATGTCTCACTCAATCCTGACCGCCAGGAAGCCGGGCTAAAACAGGCCGCTTAAATCACGGTTCACGCGACAACTACGTTGACAAACGCCGACCGTTACTGAGACGGTGTACACGACGAACTTCGCTATGGAGTCTGACCCGCTCTGGGTTGATGACATTCCGCCTTTTTGCCCAGTATTTATAGCTACTGCGATGTATTTCAAAAACATCGCAGAGAAGGCTGACGGTGTGACTGCTCCTGAGTTTTTCAACTAGCGAGAACTGTTCAGGGAGTCTGACATCAAGAGAGCGGTAGCCTTTTTTAATATGGTGTTGTGTTCCTCCAGGCGACGAACCTGCTTTTCCAGCTCACGAATGCGCAGCTGTTCGGTAGTCAGTGGTGAAGCTTTAGGTGAGACCCCTTCACGCTCCTGGCGGTGTTGCCTAGCCCAGGATTCGAGTGCCGATGTGCTGACATTCATGGCTTGGCTGGCTGCACGGAATGAGTAGCCCTGGTCAAGGATAAGTTGAGCACATTCGAGTTTGAATTCGGCAGAAAAGGTCCGTCTCGTTTTGTTAGTCATTTTGTCACCTGTTTAGTGGTTGAGGTGATGATATCACCTCTGTTCAGGTGGCCAAATTCACTATGCCACTACACACCTAACCCCGCGAACTTCACAGACGGAACGTGGAAACCCCGTATCGTCCCCTCAGAGGACAGCAATCTGTAAAGATTGCCTATGGCGGTGCGGGCTTGGGAAGTCGGAAAAAGCGAAAGCCGGGCTGTAATGGTCCGGATACGGGTTTTAACGTTACTCGACACGAAAGTGCGCCAACGTCCGACAGGTCTTACCTCGCGAGAGAGTTGGCAGGATCGTTATGAGGAGGAAAGGCAAATAACAACAACGGGCACCCCGCTGATTGGTGCATCTTCCCGCGTTATTCACTGGGACACCATTAACTGGCGGGCCATTGAACAACGGGTGCTACGACTGCAAATGCGTATCGCGAAGGCAACCCGGGAAAGGCGCTGGGGCAAGGTGAAAGCCCTGCAATGGCTCCTGACCCACGCGATTTCGGCCAAATTGCTGGCTGTGCAACGCGTAACGAGCAATACCGGCCGTAATACACCTGGTGTGGATGGCCAAATCTGGAGAACACCTGCGCAGAAACTCAACGGCACGCTGTCACTACGGCGTCGAGGGTATCACCGACTAATCGGCGAAACCAAGGGCCTAGCCAAAGGCTGTGGATGCCGGTTAGGTAAGCGTTTTTGATCTTATCCACCATTAGTGAACACCGGGTCGGCGGAAAAACTGGGCCTCCGGCATGGGCCATGACTCGCTGCAGTTGAACAGCGAACGCCCGGTAGAAAAAGCACATCCGGATCAGACCTATCGCCTGTGCCTTGGACTACTGAGTCTGACACGCGAGTATCCGCCGGAGCTGGTCAACAACAGTTGCAGGCTGGGCAACAGCGAAGGATTGACCCGTCTGAAGCAGATAAAGTCGATCCTGAAAACCAACCGCGATCTCATTCCGCGGAATAGCGACCTGTATAGCTGTAGGTTTTTAATTGTAAATTTGGATTTTAATCCTCTTAAGTTATTATTATGTAGTATTTAATTCTGTTTTTTTAACTTTAGGTGGTAAGGTTGGTTATTACCCCTATCAATGTTTAATGAAGTGTCGTTTTTTTTTCTAAACGTTGAATTTCATTTTTGACAAAATTTAGAACGTGAATAACACTGCTGTCGAAGTGAATTGTTTAGCTTTTCTGATTGGTATGGAAATTTGTTAAAGTTAAATAGTTGATATGTGAATATTTAAAAAATGCATTTTCTTTTATACTAAAGAAGTACAAGGATTCAATATGCTCTCACTGGTGGCGCTGTTGGGGTGGGTATTTTTACCAAGCAAGCCTATATCAATTTCTCATATCCATAACGAGATCTAACGATATTTTACCATGGAGAGTTGTAAAGTTGATATATTATAAACATACGTCATCGTTAATATGTTACGTAAATATTAATGGTAACATATTGTTAGTTATATGAAGTAATTTCACTATTTTCAACAAGAGTGGTAATGCTAATGGACGTGATTAAATCAGCCATCGTTAATAATGAGTTTATACCATTCCTGCAGCCATTGATTGAAAGTAAAAGTGGAAAGCTTGTTGGTTGTGAAGTTTTACTTAGATGGAACTATAAGAACTCTGTCATTATACATCCAGATGAGTTTATTTCTTTTATAGAAAATAATGCAATGATTATTGAAATCACTAAAGGTATTATGTATCAGGTCGAATGTGCATTTAAAGACATTGCGTATAAAATATCAGAAAGTTTTACAATTGGGTTTAATATTTCGGCAATGCACTGTAATGACATGGATATAGTCAATGACTGTTGTTTTTTCTTAAGTGCTATTGAAAGTGAATATATACACTTAAATATTGAAATAACCGAGAGAAAATATTTACAACATACTACAGTATCTCAGCAGGTGTTTAAAGGTCTTCATGATTTAGGTGTAACACTTTCTATTGATGATTTTGGTACAGGGTATTCTAATTTAATTTATTTACAAGACTTTAACTTCGATATTATCAAGATAGATAAGAAGTTTGTCAAATACGTTGGTATAAATAATACATCTGATGACATAATTTCTTGTATCGTTTCATTAGCAGAACATTTGAAATTAAAAACTGTCGCTGAGGGTGTCGAAACGAATATACAAGCTGATAGAATGCGTGAGTTAAATGTTGATTATTTACAGGGGTATCTTTACGGTCACCCGCTTCCATTAAATAGCTTTATTGATACGTGGTTTTATAATTAATCTGAACATTTAATGAAAGTTTGAACATCTATTTACCACATATATCGGCTTTGTTGAATAAATCGAACTTTTGGCCGTAGTCAGGATCAGATCACCACACTCCTGATCCTGCAGCGATATCACGTGGCAAAACAAAAGTTCAAAATCACCAACTGGGCTACCTACAACAAGGCACTCATCCATCGGGGCTCACTGACTTTCTGGCTTGATGAGTCGGCCATTCAGGCCTGGTATGACAAGCCCAACACGTCTTCACGGGGTCGTCCTCAACGTTATTCTGAGCTCGCTATTTCTACCGTACTGATGCTCAAACGTGTTTTTCGCCTCACGCTGCGCGCCGCACAGGGATTTATTGACTCCATTTTTACCCTGATGAAACTCCCGCTCAGGTGCCCGGATTACTCCTGCGTCAGCAGGCGGGCTAAGTCCGTCAACATCCCGTTTAAAACCCCCACGCGCGGCGAAATTGCCCATCTGGTTATCGACTCCACCGGATTAAAAGTCTTCGGTGAAGGGGAGTGGAAGGTGAAAAAACACGGTCAGGAAAAGCGCCGCGTCTGGCGGAAACTTCACCTGGCAGTGGACGCCGGTACTCATGAGGTTATCTGCGCTGACCTGTCCCTGAATAATGTGACTGACGCAGAGGCATTCCCAGGACTTATTCGTCAGACCCACCGGAAAGTTAAGGTCGCTTCTGCCGATGGCGCTTATGACACAAAACTTTGCCATGACGAGCTGCGGCGAAAAAAAATCAAGGCGCTTATCCCGCCGCGAACCCGGGCGGGTTACTGGTCGGCGGAGTATGCGGACAGAAATCAGGCGGTGGCCAGGCAGAGGCTGACCGGGAGCAATGCTTACTGGAAATGGAACACGACTTATAACCGGCGGTCGGTGGCCGAAACTTAAACAACTGTTCGGTGGGCACCTGACGCTACGTGACTACGATGCGCAGGTTGGTGAGGCTATGGCCATGATCCGTGCCTTAAACAAAATGACGTGTGCAGGGATGTCAGAAAGTGTGCGGATTGCCTGAGGAAGTCAGTGACGGGGGGCGCTTTTATCTAAATCCGATTTAATCAACAAAGCCATAAAAAGAGTGAGGTTAGAGGTGTACCTTGTATCAGGTGGACGGTAGGATTGATTTGGATTTGAACTCGACAGTGGCCAAAAATCAAGTGTTGTTGGGTTTTGCCCGGCTTTCGCTAACAGTGGTTTTGACCCCGGCAGAGTTGAATATTGGGCGCATGTTACTGTGTGGAAATAGTATTACCTGTATTTCAGTTAAAACCGGGAGAAGCATTAAAACTATCAGCGCCCAGAAAAGAGGTCTCTTTTCCAAGGTAAGTGCTGTTTCTGACTTTGATTTCTTCATTAAGGTTATGAGCTTTTTTTATGTGACCCCTTCCCGAAAAATACCTTCTCCGACTAACCGGTTTTGTGTGATGCAGAACCGTCGATCACCACACCATTATCGTAAAGTTTCGGGTAACTCACATTCCAATTGATTTTCGTCTAGGTAACATGCCGTTATATTCATCATGCGGAGAAATGAAATGCTTAAACACTACACCCCTGAGTGGTTTTATTGAATAAATAGGATTTAAATAACAGATCCTCCTATCGGTCATTTTCTCAGACAATCCGCACATTTTCTAGCTTGCCTGCACGCGTAATTTTGTTTAATGCACGGTTCATGGCCATAGCCTCACCGATCTGCACATCATAGTTACGCAGCGTAAGGTGCCCGCCGAACAGCTGTTTGACTCTGTACATCGCCGTTTCGGCCACCGACCGCCGGTTTTAAGCCGTTTTCCATTTCCAGTAGTCCTTACTCCTCGTAAGCCGTTGCCTCGCTACCGCTTGACTCCGTCCTGTTTTGAGCATGAACCCGCAAACCACCTAGAACGAAGAACCAAGAAGGTCATAATGGGTAACTACAGGCGAGTCTTTTATTTGGAATTAAAACCCTTTTAATTTAATAAAACATAACAATAAGCCAAATTTAACGAGTTTTAAAAAAACATAGTTCCATTAGTGGTAGTTGGAAGCTATCGTTCTACCTCGAAAATTTTGATTTGCTTGGGTTTGAGTACATACCTGTTTTGCAGGCGCTTACTTTGAATTAACACGACAGTCTTAAACATGAAGGGTGGTTAGGGTTATGACTCGATTTTATCTGGTTGCAGGAGCGTTATTGTTATTGGTTGGATGTACGCATAAAAGCACGACGTCAACAGGGGCGAGTGACACTAAAACGTTAGCTCAAACTCAGGATATGCGTTGTGTGGATGATTTTTCTGTTTTAAAAACCATGAAGGATACCACCTTTAATAACTACCGCTCTCAATTTGATGCCCTGAACGACTCCCATCAGATATACCAACTGACTGCGCCCAAACTGGATAAAGACCAAAAAGAACTGTTCAGCATGGCGCTGGACTCCAAGTTGGTCGTGCTGTGCGCTCGCGTCAAGTATTCCTCGTTTACCAATGTCAACGGGATCGTCAAACATATTGACGCACTCTAAAATTCGGCAATCTTCTGTAACAAGACAGAAAGTTGCCGTTTTTTTATTACCACTCCCACCATTTTGCACATTGTTTCTATAGGCAGGACATAGTATGTCACATCGGATAGTCTCGCGTTACCAGAGGCCTGTTGCCTTTCTGGTAATTTGGTTACAGATATTAACCACGCTCATGTTCAGTTTTACGCCACTGCTTCAGGCCCGGGCGGCAGAAAAGACCGCCATTGAACAGTCAGCCTCCACGCTGCAGGTCTTGCCGCTGAATGGGTTGATTGGGTCTGGTTCCGCGCCTGCGCCTGTGCACACGTGGGGGGCAACTGCCCCGGCGGCCTCTGTAGCCGCAACGCCAACTGCGCCGGCAATACCTCCGAGTGACATGACCCTGCCTGAACTGTCTTCCCCGTTCGACGTGGATAAGTCGACGTCCACAGACGATAAAGGATCCCAGGCGCTTGAACAGACAGCCTCCGCTGCGATGCGGTTGCAGGGCATTCTGGGGTCGGATGACAGTACCGCTTATGCGGTGTCCGAGATGAAAGGCGCGGCTACCGGCCTGGCCAACCAGGCACTGCAGGACTGGTTGAACCAGGTCGGGCATGCCCGGACGCAGATGACCTTTGGTCAGGGTGGGCAAATTGGCGGTGACGTTGACCTGCTGGTGCCGCTGGTAGACCTGGACACGACATTGCTGTTCAGCCAGACCGGTCTGCGTCGTCATGAGGACCGCTCCACCCTGAACGTGGGACTGGGCATTCGCCAGTTTACCGACAGCAACTGGATGTTGGGGGCCAACACCTTCTTCGATTACGACCTTACCGGCAAGAACCGCCGTCTGGGCGTTGGCACCGAGGCCTGGACGGATAACCTGAAGCTGTCGGCCAACCTGTATCACGGTCTGACCGACTGGCACCAGTCTCCGCTGCAGGAAGACTACGACGAGCGTCCGGCCAACGGTTACGACGTGCGTGCTGAAGCCTATCTGCCTGCCTACCCACAGATTGGCGGCAAGGTGATGTATGAAGCCTACCGGGGCGACAATGTGGCCCTGGCGAGCTTTGAAGACCGCAGCAAGAACCCGACGGCGCTGACGCTGGGGCTCAACTACACCCCGGTTCCGCTGGTGACCCTGGGTGTTGACCATAAAAACGGCAGCAGTGGGTTGAGTGACACGCAAGTCTCGCTGGGGGTGAATTATCGCTTTGGTGTGCCGTGGGCAGCCCAGACCGACCCGGAAGCGGTGGGTATCCTGCGCAGCCTGGTGGGGAGTCGGTATGATTTTGTGGCGCGTAACAACACCATTGTGCTGGATTACCGCAAGCAGGACCTTATCCGTTTGACGCTGCCGGAGACGGCGACGGCAGCGGCGGGGGAGCAGCTCACACTTACCGCGAGCGTGCAGGCCAAGTACGGGCTGGAGCATATCGTATGGACTGCCCCTGAGTTGGTCTCGGCGGGAGGACAGCTCCAGGTCACGGGCAAGGACACCCTGATGGTGACCTTGCCGGCGTTTACGCCTGAGCAACTCAGGACGGTCAACGGCTTCATGTTGACGGCCGTGGCTTACGATACTCGGGGTAATACCTCTAATCAGGCCGTATCGTTACTCACCGTAACCCAGTCAACCAACGACATCATCGAGTTCATTACTATTCAAGATGACGCTGTGGCTGATGGTAAAACAGAAAACAAGGTGCGACTGACCGCGCTTAACACACAAACGCAGCAACCGGTTGTTGGTATGAAGGTTGTCTTTGTGGTCACTAATGGCGCTACGCTTACGAGTGCTGAAGGGGTTACTGATGCGAGAGGGCAGGCATCGACTGAGTTGACAAATATAACATCCGGCGTCAGCCAGGTCACCGCTACGCTATCGAACGGTAATCGCAAATCGGTCGATACCACATTTATTGCAGACCCGAGCACAGGCGGTATTGCTGAGGGAGACCTGACGGTGGTGCACAACAATGCGCAGGCGGATGGTAGCGCGACAAATGAAGTGCAGGCCATTGTGCGCGATGCAAACAACAACCTCCTTGCTCAGGAAACGGTCAGCTTCAGCGCCACCCATGGTGCGGTGATAACAACCCCTACAGGAGTAACAGATACGGATGGCGTGGTTGCAACAACGTTAACCAATCAAGCTGCGGGCGAGGTCGTTGTTACAGCAACACTATCCAATGGCGCCTCACGTGAGGTTACTGTTATGTTTGCGGGAGGTAAGCCAGCAGAAAGTCAGTCTTCTATCGTTGTGGAAGGTACGACTTATACCGCGGGTGAGGACATCAAGGTCACGGTGACACTGAAGGATGCAACAGGTAACGCGGTAGAGGGCAGCGCAGGCTTGCTGACCTCAACGACGGTGACGGTACCGAAGGGGAACGCGACGCCGAGTGTGGCGTGGGTGGAGTCGACCCCGGGCACCTATACGGCGACCTATGTGGCGGAGACGGCGGGCACGGGTCTGAAGGCGACGCTGAAGCTGACGGGCTGGAGCGCCCTGGTTTCTTCCGGGGAGTATGCCATCACGCCCGATGAAGATACAATAAAAATTACTTTACTGGCTGAAACAGGGGCCAAGCCTGGCGGGAAAGAATCGAACCAGCTAACAGCAACAGTGACAGATAGCTATGACAATCTACGGAAAGACGTAGAGGTGACCTTTACTGTGGTGGAGGGTAGCGCCACATTCAAAACGACGAACAGGACCCTGACGCAGAATGCAACAACCAATGAGAATGGTATAGCTATCGCCGAACTGGTGAGTAAGGTGGAAGGGGATAATTTGATTACTGCGAGTGCAGATACTGTGATTAGCAACGCTGTCAATTCGATGTTCGAAGCCAACTCAGTAGATATAGATAAATCAACCTTTACGGTGAGTGATGATGAGATTACTGCGGCTAGCCCAGAGACTTCCATCCTGACGCTTAAAGCGAGGGATGCAGATGGTGTCCCTGTCGAAGGGTTGACCATGGTGGATTTCACTTACCTTGGCGTCCCGGTATTAATAACGGCTGCAATGGAGTCCGAGTCCGAACCAGGGACTTACACCAGTACGCTACATGGGCTTTATTCAGGGCAAGTTAGCCTTATGGCACGTGTTGATGGTGTTGGGGCTGTTAAGGTGGCCAAGGTGATTACGCTGACAAAAAACCTCAGTACGGCGGTTGTCAGCGAACTCTCGGCTGAGTCTCTTACGGAGACTGTCGACAACTCCATCCGCGTCATAGCACACGTGGTAGACATTCACGGCCAGCCCGTCCTAGGAGCGGAAGTGACATTTACCACGCCAGAGGGGGCGCAATTGAATGTTGCCGGCGTGACCGATTTGGGCGGTAACATAAGGGGCACACTAACAGCTAATAACGCGGGAGAGTTTACGGTCACTGCCCAGGTGGCAACGAATGGAGGTGATCGTGGCAGAGATGTTAAGGTGACCTTTACACCCGGAGAGCCAGTGCAGGATGGGTCAACCATTGTCGTGGATAGCCCCAACTATACAGCGGGTGAGGACATCAAGGTCATGGTGACGCTGAAGGATAAGACCGGTGGCAATACGGATACCCTGCACGAGGGGCTGAAATTCGATGTCAATGTCCCGAATGCGACGCTGTCCATTGACTGGGAGCCAACGGAAACCCAAGGTGTATACCAGGCCACCTACAAAGCGGAAACCGCTGGAGATAACCTCACGGCAACGCTGCAGCTGACTGGCTGGAACAACCCTGTTTCTTCCGGGGAGTATGCCATCACGGCAGACGCCACGACAGCAATGATTTTTTATAGAGATTTCATTGTGGACAGTGGAGCTAAGCCCGGCGGAGTTGAGAGCAACACACTAAGCGCGAAGGTGGTAGATGCATTTGGTAATCCACTGAAGGATGCAAGTGTGGATTTCACCGTGATAAGCGGTAGTGCCACCCCGGCAACACAGACGGTGCTGACCGGTGCAGATGGCGTAGCTAGCGCCGCACTGGTGAGTATGAAGGAAGGCGGGAATTTGGTTACTGCGAAGACGGGTCACATTATCACTTTGGAGAAGAATTCGCAGTTTGTACCCAATGATGTAGATAGGGTTAAATCAACCTTTAAGGCGTCACCTTCAGAAATTATGGCGGCTAGTGATGACACTTCCACGTTGACGTTTAATGCAAGGGATTTTCAAAACGAACCTGTAATAGGGCTAACCGATGTGCAAATTTCGCACCTTGGCGTAGATGTAACGATAACTCCAGTAGTGGAGACTCCTGTTGGCTCTGGGACTTACATCAGCACACTCAGCGGGAGTATTGAGGGGTACGCTATTACAATTCCATTTGTTAACGGTGTTGGGGCTTCAGGCGTGGAGATAATTACGTTGACTCCAAACCCAGACACTTCAAAGGGCTCTGTCGCATTACCGTAGGCAAGTCAGCAAAAGTTGCGCTGCCGTTTTTTTAGGCAGCCAACAGATAAAATTGTTCCGCGGGTGATAAACTCTCTCCAGTGGAATATTGACGATGCCTTTTACGTATGTACTAACTCAATGCCCGCTAATATCGTCTGTGCTCGACGAAATGATTTGAATCCCAACATTGGCCGTATTCGACGTTTTATATTTCGGTGATCCTGTTCAACCAGATTGTTCAGGTATTTGCTCTGCCTGACGGTAATTATCTCTTTCGCCGGTGTACCGGCATTGAGCGTGGCCAGTGCTGCCGTGTTGGCACCACTTTTATCAATGGTCACCACCTCGGGTTCGCCGTGATGACGAATGGCTTTGCGAAAGAAGCGCAGCGCCGCTGCAGCATCCCGTTTGGCGGTCAGCAGGAAGTCGATGGTCTGGCCTGCAGTATCTACCGCGCGGTAGAGATATTTCCATTGCCCTTTAGGTTTCGTCCATTCGCCATCGACGCCCCACTGAACGTTTATGTCGGCGAAATGCCTTATCCAGCAAGGGCACCAGACGGATGACCCAGCGGTGTAACGTGGAATGGTCAACGGCAATGCCGCGTTCAGCCATCATCTCTTCGAGATTGCGCAGGCTCAGGGCGTAAGCCAGATACCAGCGAACGCACTGAGCGATAATATCAGTGGGGTAATGCAGGCGACGGAAGGCTTTTCGGATGAGAGGCATGGGCAGGCAACATCGTAAAAAACAGAATGTTACCTGACTACGCCTTAATGCGACAGAGCCATGCATCATGATGATGAACGTAGCGGCGACTGAGAAATATGAGTGTATCTACAATGTGGATTGATGTATAATGTAGATACATTCGCTTGGGGTTAATGAGGTATATATGATCCACGGAAACGTAAAGCGCTGGGGAAATTCTCCAGCTGTTCGCATCCCGGCAACACTGATGCAGGCGCTGAATCTGAATATTGATGACGAGGTCAGGATTGATCTGGTTGACGGTAAACTGGTTATTGAACCGGTAAAAAAAGAACCTGTATTTTCGCTGGCGGAGCTGGTTAGCGGGATCACGCCAGAAAATCTTCATGATCTGGTTGAGTGGGGTGAGCCTGCTGGTAAGGAAATCTGGTAATGGTCAGTCGGTTTGTGCCGGATTCCGGCGATGTGATATGGGTTGATTTTGATCCTACGAAGGGCAGTGAGCAGGCTGGGCATCGCCCGGCAGTGGTACTCAGTCCATTTATCTATAACAATAAAACCGGGCTTTGCCTTTGCGTCCCCTGCACGACCAAAACGAAGGACTATCCATTCGAAGTTGAGTTGTCCGGAGAACGTGATGGAGTAGCGCTTGCTGATCAGGTGAAAAGTATAGCCTGGCGGGTCAGAGGGGCGACGAAAAAAGGGCAGGTCACTGATGAAGAGTTACAGATTATCAGGGCTAAAATCAAAGCGCTTATCGGGTAGATATCCCTGACTGACGAGCCCGCGCATCGAGCGCGGTCCCGTCAGAGTGGCGTTTTTCGGGGCAGTGCATCAGCCATCATAGTCTGTAGCATATCCACCACCTGCTGTTTGCCTGTTTTCCGGCTCAGAAAAACAGGAAGCAGGTCATGAACAGAAAGGGTGATAGTCGCGAGCTCAACGGCGCGCTTTACTCGCGGCGCATTTTCATAATCCTTGTAAGCACGCAGGCAGACGCCCAACTCTTCCGCCGCCCGATCCCGGCTCCAGCCAAGACCAATTCGCCATAATCTCAGGTCATATCCGGTCATTTTTAAACGCTCAAAAAAGTGAAAAAACTGCACTTATTTTACGCTATTTATGTATGAAAAACATCACTGATTCACTATCATTCCGGGCCCGGTATTTTCTGGATGTCCTCCCTCTCGCCAGGCCCTGACTACATCCCCCGCGTTATCTGGCTGCCATGACCGGGGGCCTATTTTTGCGCCGGGGCAGAACGGGTCCAGACCCGTCCCGCCCAACAGGTCTGAACCGCACCACTTTCTGCTCATGCTGTTGCTGAATATTGTCGCCGTAAAGGCCTCTACCCCGAGCAGATCCAGCAGTGGAAGGACCAATTTATGCAGCCCAGAGCGCGTGAAGAGAAAGCGGAAATAAAGAGATTAAAGAAAGAAAACCAACAACTTAATCGAGAAATAGCCCGCAAGGACAAGGCGTTGGCTGAAGCCGCAGCGCTGTTGATATTGGAAAATAAGTTCAAGGCGTTGTTCGGCGAAGAAAGCGAGGACGAATGACGCGCAGCGCCAACCGCCAGCAGCTGATGCTACTGGTTCAGGAAGCGGTCGACAGTGGAGCCTCATTAACAAAGGCTTGTCAGCACGTAAGCTTGAGTCAGCGGACTTTACAGCGTTGGCGCAGGGTGTCAGACGATCTACGGGCTACGTCACCTAGTCCGGTGCCGAAAAACAAGCTCAGCGCCGAAGAAGTGCAGCAGATACTTGCTGTCTGCCATGAGCCTCGGTTCGCCAGTCTGCCGCCAGCACAAATCGTGCCTCGACTGGCCGATGAGAAGCGGTATATAGCCAGCGAGTCCACGTTCTATCGTGTGCTGCGCCACGCAGGCGAGATGATGCGGCGTGGGCGGAAAAAAGCGCCGAGAGCAAGCCGCTGTCAACATGGAATGCGACAGCACCGAACCAGCTCTGGACTTGGGATATCACCTGTCTGAAGTCGGTCACGACGGGGCTCTGGTTTTACCTGTATCTGCTCGAGGACGTGTCCGCCGTTGTTCAGGTGTAATGGCACTGGTTGCCGGAGTCTCGCCACGAACTTCTCCGCGATACTGGCGTAGCCAGCGTTGCAATGTTGAAAGACCAATGTTCATTTTTTTAGCAGCTTGTGTCACTGGATAGTTGTGCTGAAGGACTAGGTTGACACATTCCTGTTTGAACTCATGGGTAAACGTTTTTCTGCGCATTCTCACCTCGTTAGTGCTGCTTATTATATCTCTAACAAAGTGTCCGGGATGATTAGACCATTACAACACACGCTCTTAATGAATGCAGCTCTGGGTGGTTTGGTATCACCGACTAATCGGCAAAACCAATGGCCTAGCCAAAGGCTGTGGATGCCGGTTAGGTAAGCGTTTTTGATCTTATCCACCATTAGTGAACACCGGGTCGGCGGAAAAACTGGGCCTCCGGCATGGGCCATGACTCGCTGCAGTTGAACAGCGAACGCCCGGTAGAAAAAGCACATCCGGATCAGACCTATCGCCTGTGCCTTGGACTACTGAGTCTGACACGCGAGTATCCGCCGGAGCTGGTCAACAACAGTTGCAGGCTGGCCAACAGCGAAGGATTGACCCGTCTGAAGCAGATAAAGTCGATCCTGAAAACCAACCGCGATCTCGTTCCGCGGAATAGCGACCTGTATAGCTGTAGGTTTTTAATTGTAATTTGGATTTTAATCCTCTTAAATCCTAATTATTAAACATTTAATTCTGTTTTTTAACTTTCCGTAGCGCTGTTGGTTATTGCCCCTATAAATGTTTAATGAAGTGTCGTTTTTTTCCTAAACGTTGGATTTCATTTTTGACAAAATTTAGAACGTGAATAACACTGCTGTCGAAGTGAATCGTTTAGCTTTTCTTTTTCTGATTGGTATAGAAATTTGTTAAAGTTAAATAGTTGATATGTGAATATTTAAAAAATGCATTTTCTTTCATACTAAAGAAGTACAAGGATTATCAACGATGACACTGTCAAGGAATGACAGACTTTAATTAAATTAACCTTAATGATTATTATGGATGTATGTATGAAAAAATTCTGTGTATCAGTATATCGACTGCTCTATTTTTCATGTCCCATTCTGCATTAGCTGTTGATGGAACGATTAATATTACCGGTACAGTTACCGCGGGTGCCTGTACACCAACGACCCCGACAGTAACATTGGATTCAATTAATGCTGAGGCAATTACGGCAACTTTGTCTGATGGTTTGACCAACGCGACGCCATTTACTATTGTGGTTAATTGCCCAGATAATGGGCAGCCAATATTGGGTATTGATTTTGATCCAACTAATGCTGACACTAATACCGGTAATTTGGAGCAAACGGGTACGGCAACCGGGGTGGAAATCGCATTGTTTGATAAAAACGGGGCTAACACTTCATCACCATTATGGGTGAACCTCAATAATGGTACGGGTTCAACTTCCATTACTGACGCCGTTGAAGGGGATAATAATCTGAATTATAGTTTGGCGCTTGCGCGTACTGGCGCTAGCGTAGCGGTGGAGCCGGGCACAATTGTTAGCGCGCTTAGCTATACTATTCGTTACAACTAAGTTTAAGCTAGAATTAGCTTGCGCTAATATTTATTAGCGCAAGTTTTTTAGGGTTGTATTTTGGAGTGGTTATTCATGCTGTTTAATCTTGGTTGGATAAAAGCACATGGCTGTTTTTTTGTTCTTTTATTGGTTTCTGTGTCTGTCCGGGCAAATATTACGGCTCAAGCGACACGCTTGGTTTACCATTCCGATGTTTCAGAGGCTAATTTTCGGTTAGAAAATAACTTTGATAAACCTGCATTATTTCAGGCTTAGATAGATGATGGGGACACCATAAAAACGCCAGACAAACTTAAAGTTCCCTTTGTGGTTACACCGCCGTTGGCGCGGATCGAAGCTAACAACAGTCAAACGCTAAGAATTTTTTATATTGGCGAACATCAATTACCTGGTGATAAAGAGTCTGTTTTTTGGTTGAATATATTAGACATACCACCAAAACCCTCGGCAGATGATCAGACAAAACAATATGTTCAGTTGGCTGCCCGCTCACGGTTTAAATTATTCTATCGTCCTAGTGAATTGGTAGGGGATGCTCACGATGCTCCGACTAAAATACAATGGCGATTAATAAAGCAGTTGGGAAAAAATTCATTAATCAGCTATAATCCAACACCTTTTTATGTTTCACTTAATAGAGTGAGTTTGGTCAGGAGTGACGGACGTCTTATCAAAGTCACGCCCAATATGTTAGCCCCACATGACACCGTCACACTCAGTGTGGATGAGAGTATCAATGTAGGGAGTAATGTTAAAATTAGATATGAAGCTATTGGTGATTTAGGTGAAATAATTAAAGGTGAAATGCCGCTGATAAACTAACACATTCATAATGCATTAACCCTATTATATAGGCTATAAATTCACATATTATTTTATTTTTTATAATTGGTCGTTATTATTTAGTTCACTGTGATATTAAAGTTTATAAAGGATAGGACTAATATAGTAATGTGGCTGGCTAGGTGTCAATTTATACAGTTATTATATAGGCAATTAACAATGTGTCATTCAAGACTAAAATTATTTACAGTTATGTTGACATTCTTCTACTCGTTATCGGTCATTGCGACTGTGCCACAAACCAAAAGTCATGTATTGCCATTGCAAACGCCTTCCCTTACAGATAGTGGATTTAATTCCAGTTTTCTGATGAATGGGGCGAAAGAGACGATAGACATTCAACGTTTTAATAAGCCGAATGCCATATTACCTGGTGATTATTTGGTTGATTTACTCGTTGATAAAAGAAAGTTAGGCCGAGCTCAGGTTACATTTAAAAACATTGGTTCAGATAAAGATAATGTTCATCCTTGTATTAGCCGTAAATTACTTAAGATGGTCAGTGTGAACTTTGATACATTATCCGTAAAAAAAATCAAAAAAATTGATGATACTTCCGAAACCTGCCTTATTCTCTCAGAGCTCATCCCACAAGCATCAACTCAATTTGATATCAGTAAGCTGCAGTTAGGCATGAATATTCCACAAGCAAATTTATTGAATGTCCCTAAAGATTATGTAGATCCTGAATTGTGGAATGATGGGGTTCCCGCCGTTTTAGTTGAATATACTGCCAATTATAATCAGAACCAAAGCAAGGATAACTTTGGTTCAAAAAATGGATTTCTTGGTCTGAGAACAGGCGCGAATTATGGATCTTGGCGCCTACGACACACCGGCAACCTGACGTATAATAATGCCGTGGAGACCACGACGCGCTATACATATATCGATTCTTATCTTCAACGCTCAATTCCCCCGTTAAAAAGAAAATTAGTGTTAGGTGATACTAATTCTGACGGTCGTGTATTAGACAGCTTTCCTGTTCGTGGTTTTGTGCTAGCCAGTGATGATCGCATGCTGCCACCTTCCCAGCGTGGTTATGCACCGACAATTCATGGGGCTGCTTTTACCAATGCCCTTGTTCAGATCCGTCAAAATAATAGTATATTATATGAAACAAACGTTTCGCCAGGTCCTTTTAGCATTAATGATTTATATACAGCTAGAAGTGAGGCTGATTTAGAAGTTATCGTGACTGAAGCTGATGGTCGTATACTCAGTTATACCGTACCATACGCTTCAGCCCCCGCCGCATTGCGTGAGGGGACATTTCGCTATAGTGTTGTCGCCGGTAAATATCGCGATACGACGCTAGCCCATACACCTTATCTTGCACAGGGAGTCTTACAATATGGGTTAACCAGTTTTGTGACTGCTTATGGCGGCGGCATTGTTTCTGATAACTATAACAGTGGAACTGGTGGAGTGGCACTAAACACCGATATTGGTACCTTAGGTATAGATGCCACTTATTCTAGTGTTCATTTTGAAAATAGTGAAAGTTTATCTGGTGAAAGTTTACACTTAAATTATTCGACAGCGATTTTCACGACAGAGACCAATATTGGCGTAGCCGCTTACCATTTCGCTACCCGCAATTTTTTTACCTTACCTCATGCTACCCAATTACTCGATTTGGACAAGAAAGGAAATAGGATTGATATCACATCAATCCCCAAAGAACGCAATCGACTGCAGATCGTACTTAATCAAAATCTATGGGATTACGGGACAATATTTCTCGCCGGTTCTTCACATAATTATTGGGATCGATCTGGGTCAGATTATCAATATCAACTCGGATATAGCCAAACATTTGGTCGTATTAGTTTGAATCCATCAGCCTCTCGGGTATATTCAGAACAAACAAATATTTGGAAAAATAACTACATGACAACAGTTTCAATTCCGATTGGTCAAGATGCCAAAGCATTTTCTTCCACGTCATTTAACTATAATGATGTTACTCGCGCCTCGACTTTGAATCAAAGTATTGCGGGGATTTATGGTGACAGGAATCAACTGACATATAACGTGGGAGCATCATACGCTGATGCTGGAATCAATTCTACTGAACAGAACTCTACTGTCACTAATGGCAACATTAGCTACATAGCTTCTTCGGCGGCACTCAATGCTAGCGCATCAATGAGTCAGGACTATCATCAGGGGTCCGTGGGTATGTCAGGAACTATGATCGGTTATAACGGAGGTTTGGTTCTTTCTTCTTCCCGTATTGCCAACAGTACTGTTGGTATTATTGAGGCGAAAGATGCCGTTGGAGCTAAAGTACTTAACGGAACAAATGTTGAAATTAACGCTTCAGGACTGGCTATTGTGCCGAATATGTCTCCATTTTCTATCAATAATATTGGTTTTGATCCCAAAGGGTTACCGATGAATATATCTCTGGATTCATCGATGCAGACAGCGATCCCAAGTGCTGATGCGGTACTCCCCATAAAATTTAAAACTGATAATGCGGGGCGCTCGGCCATCATTAGAAGCACTCGACCGGATGGGGACAGTTTACCTTTTGCCTCTGATGTTTTTGATGAAAAAGGAATGTCTGTCGGGATTGTTGGCCAGGACGGATTATTAATTTTACGTCATTTAAGCCAAGATATTGGGATATTACAGATAAAATGGGGAAATAAAACCGAAGAATCTTGTTTGGTAAGCTACCATTTGCCAGTTAACGATAGCCCGGTAGAAGAATATCGTGTTTTATCTGGCTCGGTATGTTTACCACAGAAATGACATGTATAACCATAATTATCACAAGGATATTTAATATGAAAACGAATAGATTGTCTAATGGTTTTTTTTATCTTTTTTGTTTTGACGATGATTAGCCCCGTGCATGCAACATGTAGTATATTATCCCACCCTTCATTTGGCTCCCCCGCCCAAAACTATTTTGCAGGGCAAGGTAGCGATATAATACAAGGCACGCCATTAGGTGCCTGGATTCATTCGCAAGATCATGGTTCTAACTTGGCTTTTCGATGCTCTCCGGCAATTAATGGTGCCTATTGGCGATACAATGTTGGTTTGAATATTCTGATGAAGAATTACGTCGATATTGACGATGGTTTAACTTATGATGTCTATCAAACAGCAACTGCAGGCATTGGTCTTATCATTCGTTATCAGATTGCTAATGGCCCTTATGTTCCGATGGTTGGAGTGGGGTTTCATAACAGTCAAGTTTTTAGCTTGCCGATTAACTCTATTGTGCCTGTATATATTTCGATTAAGTATATTTTAACGAATTCATTGGCATTGGCTACGGGTACGCAACATATCCCTGGGCTTTATTTATTTAACGCCAGTGGTAATGGTTTATATTCAAGTTCGGGAGTTGTATTAACCGGAGTAACAACAACGTTGACAGGTGGATTAACAGTAAATGTGTCATCAACCGCTTGTCAGTTACAAAATACGTCAATTACATTGGCATTGCCGACTGTCTCCAGTACGGATATTATCAACAATAATCCAGTTAACTACCCAACAGGAAACCTTATCCTTAATAATTGTCCCGTTGGTGTTAATGTTTGGATCACCATTACTGATACTCTTGAACCTACTAATGTGAGTAATATTTTGACAGAACGAGAAAATGAACCGTCTGGAATAGGGATACAAATTTTGCTTGATAATGCCCCGATCAATTTTGGCCCCGCACCAGTCTACAAAACAACCCTGACGCCTTTTAGTAGTATTCAAGTGGTTAATGGTTCGGGAGGAGGCACAGAGATAATTCCTATTAGTGCTCAATATGCTCTCACTGGTGGCGCTGTTGGGGTGGGTATTTTTACCAAGCAAGCCTATATCAATTTCTCATATCCATAACGAGATCTAACGATATTTTACCATGGAGAGTTGTAAAGTTGATATATTATAAACATACGTCATCGTGAATATGTTACGTAAATATTAATGGTAACATATTGTTAGTTATATGAAGTAATTTCACTATTTTCAACAAGGGTGGTAATGCTAATGGACGTGATTAAATCAGCCATCGTTAATAATGAGTTTATACCATTCCTGCAGCCATTGATTGAAAGTAAAAGTGGAAAGCTTGTTGGTTGTGAAGTTTTACTTAGATGGAACTATAAGAACTCTGTCATTATACATCCAGATGAGTTTATTTCTTTTATAGAAATTAATGCAATGATTATTGAAATCACTAAAGGTATTATGTATCAGGTCGAATGTGCATTTAAAGACATTGTGTATAAAATATCAGAAAGTTTTACAATTGGGTTTAATATTTCGGCAACGCACTGTAATGACATGGATATAGTCAATGACTGTTGTTTTTTCTTAAGTGCTATTGACAGTGAATATATACACTTAAATCTTGAAATAACCGAGAGAGAATATTTACAACATACTACAGTATCTCAGCAGGTGTTTAATGGTCTTCATGATTTAGGTGTAACACTTTCTATTGATGATTTTGGTACAGGGTATTCTAATTTAATTTATTTACAAGACTTTAACTTCGATATTATCAAGATAGATAAGAAGTTTGTCAAATACGTTGGTATAAATAATACATCTGATGACATAATTTCTTGTGTCGTTTCATTAGCAGAACATTTGAAATTAAAAACTGTCGCTGAGGGGGTCGAAACGAATATACAGGCTGACAGAATGCGTGAGTTAAATGTTGATTATTTACAGGGGTATCTTTACGGTCACCCGCTTCCATTAAATAGCTTTATTGATACGTGGTTTTATAATTAATCTGAACATTTAATGAAAGTTTGAACATCTATTCACCACATATATCCTGATTTGATCTACTGTATCAACCTCAGATCATTTGGCTCTGTCGCGTTAACGACGGCAAGTCAGAAAAGGTGGTGTTGTCGATTATTTAGGTAGCCAGAATATAATACTGTTCTGCCGGTGACAACCCATCCCCTTGCGGATGCTAAAACTGCCCTTTGTGTATCATGTGGATTAACGGCTCTGTCGCATTAAGGCGTAGTCAGGTAACATTCTGTTTTTTACGATGTTGCCTGCCCATGCCTCTCATCCGGAAAGCCTTCCGTCGCCTGCATTACCCCACTGATATTATCGCTCAGTGCGTTCGCTGGTATCTGGCTTACGCCCTGAGCCTGCGCAATCTCGAAGAGATGATGGCTGAACGCGGCATTGCCGTTGACCATTCCACGTTACACCGCTGGGTCATCCGTCTGGTGCCCTTGCTGGATAAGGCATTTCGCCGACATAAACGTTCAGTGGGGCGTCGATGGCGAATGGACGAAACCTAAAGGGCAATGGAAATATCTCTACCGCGCGGTAGATACTGCAGGCCAGACCATCGACTTCCTGCTGACCGCCAAACGGGATGCTGCAGCGGCGCTGCGCTTCTTTCGCAAAGTCATTCGTCATCACGGCGAACCCGAGGTGGTGACCATTGATAAAAGTGGTGCCAACATGGCAGCACTGGCCACGCTCAATGCCGGTACACCGACGAAAGAGATGATTACCGTCAGGCAGAGCAAATACCTGAACAATCTGGTTGAACAAGATCACCGAAATATAAATCGTCGAATACGGCCAATGTTGGGATTCAAATCATTTCGTCGAGCACAGACGATATTAGCGGGCATTGAGTTAGTCCACATGATACGCAAAAGGCATCGTCAATATTCCACTGGAGAGAGTTTATCACCCGCGGAACAATTTTATCTGTTGGCTGCCTAAAAAAACGGCAGCGCAACTTTTGCTGACTTGCCTACGGTAATGCGACAGAGCCGTTCTTACTCATTACGGCTATGTTTTTTAGTTTTTAATTATAATTTACACGTAAATATTGTTCTTTTATATTAAAAAAGTTAATTTTAACGATACTGGTATCTGTGTTTCGAAATTTTGTTTAGAATTTATTACATAAAAAGTGTGAGGTTAGAGGTGTGTCTTGTATCAGGTGGAAGGTAAGATTGATTTGGATTTGAACTCGACAGTGGTCAAAAAACAAGTGCTGTTGGGTTTTGCCCGGCTTTCGCTAACAGTGGTTTTGACCCCGGCAGAGTTGAATATTGGGCGCATGTTACTGTGTGGAAATAGTGTTACCTGTATTTCAGTTAAAACCGGGAGAAGCATTAAAACCATCAGCACCCAGAAAAGAGGACTCTTTTCCAAGGTAAGTGCTGTTTCTGATTTTGATTTCTTCATTAAGGTTATGAGCTTTTTTTTATGTGAACCCTTCCCGAAAAATACCTTCTCCGACTAACCGGTTCTGTGT
The DNA here is from genome assembly GCF_047530105.1 of Serratia sp. T13T92. Lineage (NCBI taxonomy): Bacteria > Pseudomonadati > Pseudomonadota > Gammaproteobacteria > Enterobacterales > Yersiniaceae > Serratia > Serratia sp. T13T92. The sequence goes on from NZ_JBLJAK010000054.1 coordinate 21,780, forward strand.
GATGCAGAACCGGCGATCACCGCAACATTACCGTAATGTTTCGGGTAACTCACATTCCAATTGGTTTTCGTCTAGGTAACATGCCGTTATATTCATCATGCGGAGAAATGAAATGCTTAAACACTCCACCCCTGAGTGGCTTTATTGAATAAATAGGATTTAAATAACAGATCCTCCTATCGGTCATTTTCTCAGACAATCCGCACATTTTCTGGTATGCCTGCACGCGTCATTTTTTTCAATGCACGGATCATGGCCATAGCCTCACCGATCTGCACATCATAGTCACGCAGCGTAAGGTGCCCGCCGAACAGCTGTTTGACTCGGTACATCGCCGTTTCGGCCACCGACCGCCGGTTGTAAGCCGTTTTCCATTTCCAGTAGTCGTTGCTCCCCGTAAGCCGCTGCCTCGCTACCGCCTGACTTCGGTCTGCGTACTCCGTTGGCCATTAACCTGTGCGGGTTTACGCCGGGAGCAATGCCTTGATTTTCGGGTGAGTCTACCGGATAAGACCCGGGAATGCTTCTGCCGGATCTTTAGTTTAAACATTTACTCACTCCGTCCTGTTTTGAGCATGAACCCGCAAACCGCCTAGAACGAAGAACCAAGAAGGGAATGATGGGTAACCACGGCTTGGTGTTTTTTGGAATTAAAATTCAATTAAAATCAACAAAAAGAACAATGAGCCAAATTTAACGTGTTTTAAAAAACATAGTTCCATTGGTGGTGGTCGGAAGCTATCGTTATGCCTCGAAAATTTTGATTTACTTGGGTTTGAGTACATGCCTGTTTTGCAGGCGCTTACTTTGAATTAACACGACAGTCTTAAACATGAAGGGTGCTTAGGGTTATGACTCGATTTTATCTGGTTGCAGGAGCGTTGTTGTTATTGGTCGGATGTACGCATAAAAGCACGACGTCAACAGGGGCGGGTGACACTAAAACGTTAGCTCAAACTCAGGATATGCGTTGTGTGGATGATTTTTCTGTTTTAAAAACCATGAAGGATACCACCTTTAATAACTACCGCTCTCAATTTGATGCCCTGAACGACTCCCATCAGATATACCAACTGACTGCGCCCAAACTGGATAAAGACCAAAAAGAACTGTTCAGCATGGCGCTGGACTCCAAGTTGGTCGTGCTGTGCGCTCGCGTCAAGTATTCCTCGTTTACCCATGTTAACGGGATCGTCAAACATATTGACGCACTCTAAAAGACTCGGTGGTCTCTTTTTCCGTGAGCGTGGCGTTTCTTTTTGATAATAGCCTGGAAGGAAATTTTATTTCAGCTATACCATAAGTAACATTCGGCAATCTTCTGTAACAAGACAGAAAGTTGCCGTTTTTTTATTACCACTCCCACCATTTTGCACATTGCTTCTATAGGCAGGTCATAGCATGTCACATCGGATAGTCTCGCGTTACCAGAGGCCTGTTGCCTTTCTGGTAATTTGGTTGCAGGTGCTGAGCAGCATTATGTTCAGTTTTGCGCCACTGTTTCAGGCCAGGGCGGCAGAAAAGACCGCCATTGAACAGTCAGCCTCCACGCTGCAGGCCTTGTCGCAGCACGGGTTGATTGGGTCTGGTTCCGCGCCCGTACCTGCGCCGGCGGCCTCTGTAGCCGCAACTCCAGCTGCGCCGGCAATACCTCCGAGTGACATGAACCTGCCTGAGTTGTCTTCCTCCTCGCCGTTCAGTGCGCAGGGTGTTTCCCCGTCTGCACAGACGGCGTCCGACCCACTCGAACAGACCGCGTCCGCCGCCATGAGGCTGCAGGGCGTTCTGGGGGCGGACAACAGTACGGCTTATGCGGTGTCCGAGATGAAAGGCGTGGCTACCGGCCTGGCCAATCAGGCGTTGCAAGACTGGCTGAACCAGGTCGGGCATGCCCGGACGCAGATGACCTTTGGTCAGGGTGGGCAGATTGGCGGTGACGTTGACCTGCTGGTACCGCTGCTGGACCTGGACACGACATTACTGTTCAGTCAGACCGGTCTGCGCCGTCATGATGACCGCTCCACCCTGAACCTCGGGTTGGGGGTGCGCCAGTTTACCGACAGCAACTGGATGTTGGGGGCCAACACCTTCTTTGATTACGACCTCACCGGCAAGAACCGCCGTCTGGGCGTTGGTACTGAGGCCTGGACGGATAACCTGAAACTGTCGGCCAACCTGTATCACGGTCTGACCGACTGGCACCAGTCTCCGCTGCAGGAAGACTACGACGAGCGTCCGGCCAACGGTTACGACGTGCGTGCTGAAGCCTATCTGCCTGCCTACCCACAGATTGGCGGCAAGGTGATGTATGAAGCCTACCGGGGCGACAATGTGGCCCTGGCGAGCTTTGAAGACCGCAGCAAGAACCCGACGGCGCTGACGCTGGGGCTCAACTACACCCCGGTTCCGCTGGTGACCCTGGGTGTTGACCATAAAAACGGCAGTGGTGGGGTGAGTGATACGCAGGTCTCGCTGGGAATGAATTACCGCTTCGGGGTGCCGTGGGCAGCCCAGACCGACCCGGAAGCGGTGGGCATACTGCGCAGCCTGGTGGGGAGCCGGTATGATTTCGTTGCGCGTAACAACACCATTGTGCTGGATTACCGCAAGCAGGACCTTATCCGTTTGACGTTGCCGGAGACGGCGACGGCGGCGGCGGGGGAACAACTCACGCTTACCGCGAGCGTGCAGGCCAAGTACGGTCTGGAGCATATCGTGTGGACTGCCCCTGAGCTGGTCTCGGCGGGAGGACAGCTCCAGGTCACGGGCAAGGACACCCTGATGGTGACCTTGCCGGCGTTTACGCCTGAGCAACTCAGGGCGGTCAACGGCTTCATGTTGACGGCAGTGGCGTATGATCCGCGGGGCAATGCCTCCAACGAGGACATGACCCTCCTGACGGTGACGCGCTCGTTAAACGACATCAGCGAATTTAAGGTCCTGGAAGATAAGGACTATGCTGCAGCGGATGGGGTTACCGAAGATGTGGTGCGGCTGACGGTGAAGAACTCACAGACGCAGCAGCCAGTGGCGGGCATTGAGGTGACGTTCGAGGCGAACAATGGTGCGACCCTGAAGACCCTGACGGCGACCACCGATGCGCAGGGCCAGGCCACAGCGGCGCTGACCAATCTCAAGGCGGGGACGTCGGTGGTGACGGCGACGCTGTCCAATGGCAACAGTGCCAAGACGGACACCCACTTTGTGGCAGACCCAGACACCGCAACTATTCTCGCGGAGAATTTCTCGGTGACCACCGGGGCGCTTGCGGGTGGGCAGGAGACCAATGCGCTGTCGGCAACGGTGACGGATGCTTCCGGTAATGTGCAGGGGGCGGGTATTGACGTGACCTTTGCGGTGACCGAGGGGGCAGCGACACCGGCTATACAGACGGTACAGACTGATGAGTCGGGTGTGGCCAAAGCCACGCTGGTGAGTCTGGTGGCGGCGGACAACCTGGTGACGGCGTCGGTAACGACGCCGGCGGGTACCATGACTGCGGGGCCAAAAAATTCAGCTTTTGTGTTGGACAAGGTGGATGCGAGCAAGTCGACAGTGGTGGCCAATCCGACGAGCATTCCGGTGACTGAAACCAGTGCACTGACCTTTACGGCGAAGAATACAACCAATGGTCCCATCATTGGCCTGACCGTGACCACGGCCCCCTTGACGGGTAATGGTGCAACGGGCAGCAGCGTGGGTGTCTGGACGGACAACGGAGACGGGACCTATGGCGCGACGCTGACGGCGGGTCCTACCGCGGGGCCAGTGGTCATTACCCCGCTGGTCGCGGGGAGTGCGGCCGTAGCCACCCCGGCGACGGTCACGCTGACGGCAGACGCATCAACCAGCGTGGTGACGGCATTGACCAGTGCGCCGGACCTGGAGCAGGTGGCGGATGGAGTCAAAGTCATTACCTTTACGGCGACATTGACGGACGCCAACAACAACCCGGTGCCGAATACGGCGGTGATGTTTACCCCCTCCGTTGGTGACGCGGTGCTGGGTACGCCAACAGTCACGGACACCAACGGCCAGGCCACGGTGACGCTGAAGGACGGTACGGTTGAAGCGGTGACGGTGACAGCGAAGTCGGCGGTCAATGCGGCGGACCTAGGGAAGCAGAAGACGGTCAACTTTGTGGCAGACACCACCACGGCGACCATTGTTGACGCGGACTTTACGGTCAACAGCGGGGCGAAGGCGGACGGTCAGGAGACCAATGCGCTGACGGCGACGGTGAAGGATGCGAACGGCAACCTGGTGCCGAACATCGACGTGACCTTCATTGTGACG
>NZ_JBLJAK010000055.1:0-25495 GCF_047530105.1 Serratia sp. T13T92
TCGTCTTGTGAGTGCCCACACAGATTGTCTGATAAATTGTTAAAGAGCAGTGAGTTACGCGCTTTCGCTTGCTAACTCGAGGTGGCGTATATTACGCTTTCCTCTTTCAGAGTCAACCTTAATTTCAAGTTTTTTTCTCTGCGACCCCCGGAGACTCTGTGAAGTTGTTCACATGTTCCGTGTCGATGGAGGCGCATTATAGGGATCCCATTTTTTTCCACAACCCCTTTTTAGATCTTTTCTTACCGACTGCGCACTTTTCCGCCCTTTCGCACGGATCTTGCCCGATCAAGGCCATTTTACCGACGATCCTCCGTGTTAACTGGTTGTAATTCCACCGTCAAAGTCTAGTATTGCCGGTAATAAGATCCTTATACGAGGCAATCCCATGTCCAATTCAGTGCGTCCTTATCTTCATTATTCCCCTCAAATTGGCCAACGCGTCATGATCGATCCTTCCAGCGTAGTGATCGGCAACGTTGATCTGGCTGATGACGTCAGCGTTTGGCCCTTGGTTGCCATCCGCGGTGATGTCAACGCGGTAAAGATCGGCGCACGCAGTAATATCCAGGATGGCAGCATTCTGCATGTCACCCATCAATCCGATTATAATCCGGCGGGTTACCCTTTACTGATCGGCGAGGATGTCACCGTGGGGCATAAAGCCATGCTGCATGGTTGTACCATCGGTAATCGCGTTTTGGTGGGGATGGGCTCAATTCTGCTCGACGGTGCCGTAATAGAAGATGATGTGATGATTGGTGCTGGTAGCCTGGTCGCACCCGGCAAGCATCTGGAAAGTGGCTACTTATATGTAGGCAGCCCTGCTCGCCGGGTTAGAGCCTTGACTCCGGCGGAACTGGAAGGGTTACGTTATTCGGCCAATAACTATGTACGTTGGAAAGACGAATACCTTAGCGAAGATATCTGACTGCCCGCCCTGCTTGCCAGAGCGGGGCAACCCTCACACCGCCATTTCCTGACGTAATTGCTGCAATACCGGTTCGATCTCCGGCATCACGCCATGCCATAAAAAGAAAGCATGGGCAGCCTGCCCCACCAGCATACCTAAACCGTCCGCATAATGTTGCGCCCCCAACTGCTGCGCCCAAGCCAGGAATGGGGTGCCACCCTGTTGGTAGAACATGTCATAGCACCGGGTCGTGCTGTGGATAATGCTGTCTGGCAGTGCGGGGATCTCCCCCTTGAATCCTGAAGCCGTCGCGTTGATCACTAAATCAAAATGCTGCTGATCCAGCCGATCCAGCGGCAAGGCGGCGATCTCACCTAGATGCCGGAACGCCGCTGCCAACTCCTCGGCGCGGCTGAAGGTGCGGTTAGTCAAGACTACTTCACAGCCAAAGGAGAGCAGCGGCAGGATCACGCCGCGCGCAGCACCGCCCGCTCCCACCAGCAACACGCGATCATCTGGCCGAATCAACCGCTGGCGTTCAAGATCCGACAGCAAACCTATACCGTCGGTGTTATCCCCCAGCAGCTTTCCATCGGGCAATACCTTTAGCGTATTCACCGCACCGGCCATTGCCGCCCTTTCGCTAAGTTCGCTTGCTGCCTCATAGGCACATTCCTTAAAAGGAACGGTGACGTTGGCCCCTTGGCCACCAGCAGCAATAAACCGTTGCAGGGTAGGTACAAATCCGTCCAACGGAGCCAGCATGGTGCCATAGGGATGTTCGATCCCGGTTTGCTGCGCAAATAGCGCGTGGATGCGGGGGGACTTACTGTGAGCAATCGGGTTGCCGAATACCGCGAACTTCTCCATAGATCTAGCCTCTAGCCCTGACGGATCAGCTCACCGGTCAAAGCATCTCTGATTTCAGAAGGGTTTAACCGGCCACCCACGTTACCTGACAGCACTGGGAAAGCGTCACCAAACTGCTGCTGCACTTCAGCCACGGTGCGGCACGGCTCTTCACCGCTTAAGTTGGCACTGGTTGACACCAACGGCTTGCCGAACTGACGGCACAGCTGTTGCACCAAGGGATGATCGCTAACGCGCACGGCCAACGAACTAAAGCGGCCAGTCAGCAAGGCTGGCGTTTGCGGTTTTGCCGGGATCACCCAGGTTACCGGGCCAGGCCAACTGGCAAAGATCGTGGCACGCTGCTGCTCATTCAATGCGCCATCATCAATATAAGGCGCTAGCTGGGCATAATCGGCAGCGATCAGGATCAAGCCTTTTTCCCACGGACGTTGTTTCAAGGCCAACAGCTGTTTGACGGCCTGCTCGCTATCTGGGTCACACCCCAGACCGAATACCGCTTCTGTTGGATAGGCAATCACCTGCTGGTTTTCCAGCGCGGCAATAATAGGCACGAATGAGGAAGTTTGTTCTGGGTTCATAGCTTGATTATTCTGAGATAGCGACGGGTTTTCCGCACAGTTTACTGGCGCAGCAAAGCGTTGGGCCTTTTGCCGTGCGCTTTTCCATCAGTAATGGATAGTGGCAGTAAGCACACTCACCGGCGACGGGTTTAAAATTGAGCACAAACTGACATTCCGGGTAGCGATCGCAGGAATGGAACACCTTGCCAAAGCGAGATTTTCGCTGCAGCAGTTGACCTTGGCCACACTGAGGGCAGGCGATGCTGGTTTCATCCGGTTTGTCGATCACTTCGGTATGATCGCAGTCGGGATAGTGGCTGCAACCGATAAACATGCCATAACGCCCCTGGCGTAACACCAGCGTTGCCTGGCATTTCGGGCATTGCTGGCCCTCCAGCACTTTGACAATATGGCCATCCGCCTGCGCTTTTAAAGGCCGGATATACTCGCACTGCGGATATTGAGAACAGCCGAGGAAGGGGCCGTGGCGACCACTGCGGATCACCAACTCGGCCCCGCATTCCGGACAGGGTTCATTTTGCCTCGCGGCAAAAATCGCTGGTTTTGTCATAACGTCTTCTATGCCTGTTACCTACTCAGTGCAGGTAACCTTCGTTTACTTCAAACAACAGTTCTTCCATCTGCTGATAGGCGCTCTCATATCCGGGGATATTGAACAACACCATCAGCACTACCCATTTCAGATCTTCGAGATCAAATTCCGTATTATCCAAAGCCATAACACGATCGATAACCATTTCACGGGTTTCGAGGTTCAATACCTGGATCTGTTCTAGGAACAGGAGAAAACCACGGCAACCGGCATCTAAACGCACACTCTCTTCTTCGGTGTAGATCCGCATAGCCAGCGGATCGGCATCCATAAAATAAGGGGCATTCTCGCCTTCCTGGAGGTCTGCAAGCTTTTCGAGCCAATTCAACGCGTTGAAGATATCATCACGATCAAATCCTGCTTCGGTAAGATCGTCGGTCAAGGTATCCTGATCAACGTGCATCTCTGGCTCATTGTGGATATAGGTCTCAAACAAATACATGAGTACGTCGAACATGGCATGCCCTCCTTATTCGGACATAGCCGCCGGGTACAGCTGCGATCCAACCTGCTAACTCCAGATCGAGTAATTTGATTACTACCTCTGGCACAGGTTGGCCGGCACGTTCAGCGACGACGTCAACAGGTGTCACCTCATCTCCTACGTTAGCCAACACATCGGCAAATGGCAATTCAACTTCGGCCTCTGATGCAGAAATAGTTGTATTTTCGCTCACGGACAGCCATTGCAGCCCACTTCCCAGCTGTTCTGCGATATCTTTTGGGCCTGTGACCAGGCTGGCCCCCTGCTGGATCAGCCAATGAGTTCCCTCACTCATCGGGTTACCCAACGCCCCCGGCAGGGCAAACACTTCACGCCCCTGTTCCAACGCGTAGCGCGCGGTGATCAGCGACCCGCTACGCAATGAAGCCTCTATGACCACCACACCCGCACTTAACCCACTGATAATACGGTTACGACGCGGGAAATGAGCCGCCAGCGGCAAATCGGTAGCCAGATGCTCGGAAATCACCGCTCCGCCCTGTTCAATGATTTGCTCTGCCAGCCGGCGATGGCGGCGTGGGTAGATATTTGCCAGCCCACTGCCCAATACCGCAATGGTGACTCCTTCAGCCTCCAAGGTGGCACGGTGACAGATCCCATCAATACCAATAGCCAAACCGCTGGTGATGGCGAAACCGCAATGCACCAACCCGCTGGCAAAGTAACTGCCCCACTGCTCGCCATAGTGGCTGAACTGGCGGCTACCCACCATGGCGATTTGCGGTAGTTGCAAAGCCCCTACATCGCCCTGCACCATCAGTAATAACGGCGCGTCATCGATATGCGCCAAGAGTTCGGGAAACGCTGGCTCACCGTATCGCACCATATGATTGCCCGGCTGCTCCAGCCACTTGAGCGTTGCCTTGAGATACTGCCCATGCCCCCGCCGAAACTGTTTTTGCTGCTGGTCATTCAGCCCCAGGGGCTTAAGCAATCGATAAGGATCGCCGCCTTCGGCAATCAGGCGATCGATAGTCTGGCTGGCTTGCAGTGCGTCGATCTTTGTGACCGCATGCATACGTAGAGCGATTTCTTCTGGCCGCATGGAGCATTCCCTCGCTGCAATTAGGGGATTACCAATTCGTGCAATTGGTCTGGGATGCTGTCAATCAGGCCAAGAAATGTCTAGAATAGAAGCTAATCACTGTTCATCACTCGGATACAGATCTTAAGATATATGTCAGTCTTGCAGGTATTACATTTCCCAGACGAGCGGCTACGCAAAATTGCGGCCCCGGTAAAAGAAGTCAATGCAGATGTCCAGCGCATCGTGGATGATATGTTTGAAACCATGTACGCAGAGGAAGGCATTGGCCTGGCTGCGACACAGGTCGATATTCATCAGCGCATTATCGTCATCGACGTTTCTGAAAACCGCGATCAACGCCTGGTGTTGATCAACCCGGAACTGCTGGAAAAAAGCGGTGAAACCGGTATCGAAGAAGGCTGCCTTTCCATCCCTGAGCAACGCGCCTTGGTGCCACGCGCAGAGAAAGTGAAGATCCGCGCCCTCAATCGTGAAGGACAACCTTTTGAGCTTGAGGCCGATGACCTGCTGGCAATCTGTATCCAGCATGAAATGGATCATCTGGTTGGCAAACTGTTTGTCGATTACCTGTCGCCGTTGAAACGCCAACGTATCCGTCAGAAACTGGAAAAAATGGCCAAGCTTGAAGCTCGCGCCTAACCGATCAGGAAATCAACGTGTCTGACTCTTTACGGATTATTTTTGCCGGAACCCCAGACTTTGCAGCGCGTCACCTAGACGCGCTGTTGTCATCTGGGCACCAGGTGGTCGGCGTCTTCACCCAGCCCGATCGCCCCGCAGGCCGCGGTAACAAACTGACGCCAAGCCCGGTCAAGGTGCTGGCCGAACAGCATCAAATCCCCGTTTTCCAGCCTAAGTCACTGCGCCCGCAAGAGAATCAGCACCTGGTTGCCGACCTGAATGCGGACGTGATGGTGGTGGTAGCCTACGGCCTGATCCTGCCGAAAGCCGTGCTGGATATGCCGCGCCTAGGCTGCATCAACGTTCATGGCTCTTTGCTGCCACGCTGGCGCGGTGCGGCACCGATCCAACGCGCTTTGTGGGCTGGCGATAGCGAAACTGGCGTAACTATCATGCAAATGGACGTGGGTCTCGATACCGGCGACATGATGCACAAGATCGCTTGCTCGATCGAATCCACGGATACCAGCGCCAGTCTATACAACAAGCTGGCAGAGCTGGGGCCACAAGGGCTGCTGATCACCTTGCAGCAATTGGCGGCGGGTACGGTACAGCGCGAAGTTCAAGACGAGGCGCTGGTGACCTACGCAGAAAAGCTGAGCAAGGAAGAGGCACGCCTGGACTGGAGCCTTTCCGCCGAACAGTTGGAACGCTGTATTCGTGCTTTCAATCCTTGGCCAATCAGCTATTTCACCATCGACGATCAGCCGGTGAAAGTCTGGCAGGCAACCGTGCTGGCGGAAACTGCCAACGCAGAACCGGGTACTATCGTACACGCCGACAAGCACGGCATTCAGGTTGCTACCGCGCAAGGTATTCTCAACCTCACGCAGCTCCAGCCTGCCGGTAAAAAACCGATGTCGGCACAAGATTTACTGAATTCTCGCCGCGAATGGTTCACGCCGGGCAACCGGTTATAAGCCACTCCCACTGCCCGGCCATTGTTGCCGGGCTGTTCGTTTCTTAATGCCGATCGTAATCCGCCTTAGCCTATGAAAAACAATTACAATCTCCGAAGCATTGCTGCCAAGGCCATCGGCCAGGTACTGGATCAAGGGCAGTCGCTCAGCACCATTTTGCCCACATTACAAAAGAATATTTCTGACAAAGACCGTGGGCTATTGCAGGAACTCTGCTTTGGTACGCTGCGGGTGCTGCCGCAGCTCGAATGGTGCATTCAGCAGTTGATGGCAAAGCCTATGACCGGCAAACAGCGCCCACTGCACTATTTGCTGATGGTTGGCCTGTATCAGTTGCTGTATACCCGTATTCCACCGCACGCAGTGTTAGCCGAAACGGTTGAAGGCGCGGTCGCCTTGAAGCGCCCACAGCTGAAAGGATTGATTAACGGTGTACTGCGCCAGTTCCAACGCCAGCAAGAAGAACTGCTGGCACGTGCAGCCAATAACGAAAGCCGCTATCTGCACCCTAGCTGGTTGCTTAAACGCATCAAACTGGCTTATCCGGCACAGTGGGAACAGATCGTTGATGCCAATAATCAAAAGCCGCCAATGTGGCTGCGCGTCAACCGTCTGCACCATACCCGTGAAGATTATCTGCAGCTTATGCAGCAGGCCGGTATTACCGCCGAGCCTCATGCGGAGTATCGCGACGCAGTTCGCTTGCTGGCTCCATGCCCGGTAACGGACTTGCCCGGTTTCTCCGATGGCTGGGTAACGGTACAGGACGCCTCCGCTCAAGGTTGCGTTGATCTGCTGGATCCGCAAGACGGTGAGCAGATCCTCGATCTTTGTGCAGCCCCCGGCGGCAAAACAACCCATATTCTGGAAGCCGCGCCCAAAGCTCATGTGCTGGCCGTGGATATCGACGAACAGCGTTTAAGCCGGGTGAAAGAAAACCTGCAGCGCCTGCGCCAACATGCAGAAGTTCGCCAGGGTGATGGCCGTACCCCGCAAGAGTGGTGCGGTGACCAACAGTTCGATCGTATCCTGTTGGATGCCCCTTGCTCCGCCACCGGCGTTATTCGCCGCCACCCGGATATCAAATGGCTGCGTCGTGACAGCGATATCGCCGAACTGGCTGCTTTACAGAATGAAATTCTGGAAGCTATCTGGCCACGTCTGAAACCCGGCGGCGTAATGGTTTATGCAACCTGCTCTATTCTGCCGCAGGAAAATAGCGAGCAGATAGCTGCGTTCCTGCAACGTCACGGCGATGCCAAGCTGGTTGAAACCGGTGACACACAATCACCAGGTAAACAGAATCTGCCTCATCCTGAGGATGGCGATGGTTTCTTTTACGCTAAGCTGATTAAAATATAACTGTTCAGGGAGCGCCCGCGGGCGTTCTCAACTTTCGGCCACGGCCGTCGCAGATCGAGCAGAGAAATCGATGAAAATAATTATTCTTGGCGCAGGGCAAGTTGGCGGAACACTGGCTGAAAACCTGGTGGGTGAAAATAACGATATCACCGTGGTCGATACCGACACCGGTCGTCTACGCCAGTTGCAGGACAAGTTTGACCTGCGCGTCGTCCAGGGGCACGGCTCCCATCCACGTGTATTACGCGAAGCCGGTGCCGAAGATGCCGATATGCTGGTTGCCGTCACCAACTCTGACGAAACCAATATGGTCGCCTGTCAGATTGCTTATACGCTGTTTAATACCCCGAATCGTATTGCACGGATCCGGGCGCCGGATTATATCCGTGAGTCCGAGAAGCTATTCCATCCAGAGGCGGTGCCCATCGACCACCTGATCTCGCCGGAGCAGTTGGTTATCGATTACATCTATAAGCTGATCGAATATCCTGGCGCCTTGCAGGTGGTGAACTTTGCCGATGGCAAGGTCAGCATCGCCGCAGTGAAGGCCTATTATGGCGGCCCACTGGTGGGGAATGCTCTGTCTGCCATGCGTGAGCATATGCCACATATCGATACTCGCGTGGCGGCTATTTTCCGCCATGATCGCCCTATCCGCCCGCAAGGCTCGACCATAATCGAAGCAGGCGATGAGGTGTTCTTCGTTGCCGCATCACAGCACATACGCGCGGTAATGAGTGAGCTGCAACGGCTCGAAAAGCCCTACAAACGCATCATGATCGTCGGCGGTGGTAACGTGGGTGCCGGACTGGCACATCGGCTAGAAAAATCGTACAACGTGAAGCTGATTGAGAAGAACCAGCAACGTGCCGCCGAGCTGGCAGAGCAACTGCACGATACCATCGTGTTTTATGGCGATGCCTCCGATCAGGAGCTGTTGGCCGAAGAGCATGTCGAGCAGGTGGATGTATTTATTGCCATCACCAACGATGACGAAGCCAATATCATGTCTGCCATGCTGGCCAAACGCATGGGAGCCAAAAAGGTGATGGTATTGATCCAGCGCCGTGCCTATGTCGATCTGGTCCAGGGCAGCGTGATTGATATCGCGATTTCGCCGCAGCAGGCCACCATCTCCGCACTGCTGGGCCACGTGCGTAAAGCCGATATTGTCAGCGTCTCCTCACTGCGCCGCGGCGTTGCCGAAGCCATTGAAGCGATTGCCCATGGCGATGAAAGCACCTCCAAGGTCGTAGGCCGTATGGTAGAAGAAATCAAGCTGCCGCCAGGTACCACCATTGGGGCGATCGTGCGTGGCGATGATGTGATCATTGCCAACGGCAACAGCCGGATCCAGCAAGGCGACCACGTGATCATGTTTATTACCGATAAGAAATTTGTGCCAGACGTTGAGCGTCTGTTCCAACCAAGCCCGTTCTTCTTATAGATACTTAAATCATGCGAATGGTTTTTGACACATCCGGAGTCGAGAATTAGGAAAAACTAAAAATTTTCCTATACTGATTGTGTCAAAGGGGAATTGCTTTGTTAAAATTGCGTTACTAATTTTTTGAGGGGTGTTCTGATGGGTATGTTAAAAGAGTTCCGCGAATTTGCCATGCGTGGCAACGTCGTCGATCTGGCAGTGGGTGTGATCATTGGTGCGGCATTCGGTAAAATCGTTTCTTCCTTGGTTGCCGACATCATCATGCCACCTTTGGGGCTGCTGATAGGTGGCGTTGATTTCAAACAGTTCCATCTGGTACTGCGTGAAGCCAAAGACAATGTCCCAGCAGTAGTGATGAACTATGGCTCCTTCCTGCAGAATATCTTTGATTTCGTGATCGTCGCCTTTGCGATCTTTATGGCTATCAAGTTAATGAACAAAATGCGCCGTAAAGAAGTTGAAGAGCCAGCCGCACCGCCTGCGCCAACGGCCGAAGAGAAGCTGCTGACAGAAATCCGCGATCTGCTGAGTCAGCAACAGCAGCCCAAGCTGTAATTCAGAGCTATAAGACGGGCGCAGCATGCGGCGCCCCTACTTTTGAGCCATCTTGCGAGATGGCTTTTTTGTGGCCTAAAACCAGAAGGCCAGTGGTAAATTGTCGTTGGGCAATTTACCACTGGCCTCCCAGTTACCGCCTTTTGCGTGTTTATCTTTACGCCGGTAGCTGCCTTTCCCTTTACTGTTCTTCTCTACCCGTTGGCGGAAAAGAGGATCGTGTAGCAACGCCTCAATGGCATTGTCCTGGATCTTGCCTTTGGTATGACGATATTGAGTCATCACGGTCTTCCTGTTGGTTGGTGATAATAAACGCGCCGATAATACTGCTGGCCAGATAAAAATTAAAGTCCATACGCCACTAAACCGCACTTTTGGCTTTCTCTTCGCTAGCTCCCTGCTCCAAAGCCTCCAGAATCGAACAATAATTGCTGGTGTGTTCGCTACCACAGCAGGCATCGCTGAGTCTTTTCAGCGACTCGCGCATTCTGGTTAACTCGGTCAGTTTGCTTTCAACCTCATGTAGGCGCGCATCAACGATGGACTTCGACTCTTCGCAGGTGTGATGCTCTGGATCTACACGGATCGACAGCAACTCAGCGATAGTTTCAAGCGTGAAGCCCAGCTGTTTGGCATAGCGGATAAAACGCAGGCGCTGTAAGTCCTGATCGCTATACAGCCGATAGCCGCCTTCGGTACGAACATGGTGATCCATCATGCCTTGCTTCTCGTAATAACGTACCGTATCTGGCGTTACGTCAGCCAGCTTGGCTAATTGCCCAATCTTGAACATCATGATTTCTCCGTATTGCACTTATCACTGATAGCCTGAGCATAGCGGATATGGGGAGGGATCTTAAGCGTTGCCAGGAGGGGAAAGCACGTTTGGCGAGCTACAGACGTAAAAAAACCGGGCAAGCCCGGTTTTTCTACGCTTCCACAGATTACTCTGCAGTTGCTACTTCTGCTTGAGACTCAGCACGATCAACCAGCTCGATGTATGCCATCGGCGCGTTGTCGCCTGCGCGGAAGCCACACTTCAGAATGCGAGTGTAACCACCGGCACGGCTCGCAAAACGCGGGCCTAGCTCGTTAAACAGTTTTGCCACGATCTCGTTATCACGAGTACGGGCGAATGCCAGACGACGATTAGCAACGCTGTCGGTCTTGGCAAGAGTAATCAGCGGCTCAACAACGCGACGCAGCTCTTTCGCTTTTGGCAGGGTCGTCTTGATGATCTCATGACGAACCAAAGAGCCGGCCATGTTACGGAACATAGCCTGGCGATGGCTGCTGTTACGGTTCAGTTGACGACCACTCTTACGATGGCGCATGACCTTATCCTTCTCAGTAAAACCTTAACCTGTGATCCGGTTACTCGTCAGCAATGCTAGCCGGTGGCCAATTTTCCAGGCGCATGCCCAGAGAAAGTCCACGGGAGGCCAGCACGTCTTTAATCTCAGTAAGAGATTTTTTACCCAGGTTAGGCGTTTTCAACAGCTCAACCTCGGTACGCTGTACCAGATCACCGATGTAGTGGATAGCTTCTGCCTTAAGGCAGTTAGCAGAGCGGACAGTCAATTCCAGATCGTCAACAGGGCGCAGCAGGATCGGATCGAACTCTGGTTTCTCTTCTTTCACTTCCGGCTGACGTACATCACGTAGGTCAACGAAAGCTTCCAGTTGTTCAGCCAGAATGGTTGCCGCACGGCGGATCGCCTCTTCAGGATCGATCGTGCCATTGGTTTCCATCTCGATGACCAGCTTGTCCAGGTCGGTACGCTGTTCTACACGCGCTGCTTCAACATTGTAGGCAATACGCTCTACAGGGCTATAGCAGGCGTCAACCAACAGACGACCAATCGGGCGCTCATCTTCTTCCGAATGAATTCGGGCAGAAGCCGGCACATAACCACGACCGCGCTGAACTTTGATACGCATGCTGATAGCAGCGTTCTCATCGGTCAGGTGGCAGATAACGTGCTGCGGCTTGACGATTTCGACATCACCATCATGGGTAATGTCGGCAGCGGTCACAGGGCCAATGCCAGATTTATTCAGGGTAAGAATAACTTCATCTTTCCCTTGAACTCTCACCGCCAGCCCTTTCAGGTTGAGCAAGATCTCCAGGATATCTTCCTGTACGCCTTCTTTGGTGCTGTACTCATGTAGTACACCATCAATCTCAACCTCGGTCACCGCGCAACCCGGCATAGATGAAAGCAGAATACGGCGCAGTGCGTTGCCAAGAGTATGGCCAAAGCCACGCTCTAACGGCTCAAGGGTCACCTTGGCGTGCGTCGAACTGACTTGCTCGATATCTACCAGGCGCGGTTTTAGAAACTCTGTCACAGAACCCTGCATTGTGTCCTCTCTTTGAAACTCAAGCCTTACTTGGAGTAAAGCTCGACGATCAGGTGTTCGTTAATGTCGGCGGACAGATCAGTACGTTCAGGAATACGTTTGAACACACCTTCCATCTTCGCAGCATCAACTTCCAGCCAAGTCGGCTTTTCACGCTGCTCAGCCAGCTCCAGAGAAGCCTTAACACGAGACTGCTTTTTAGCTTTCTCGCGGATGCTGACTACGTCATTCGGAGATACCTGATAAGAAGCGATGTTAACAACGCGACCATTTACCATAACGGCTTTATGGCTAACCAGCTGACGTGATTCTGCACGAGTGGCGCCGAAGCCCATACGGTAAACTACGTTGTCCAGACGACCTTCCAGAAGGGTCAACAGGTTTTCACCGGTGTTGCCTTTCAGGCGGGTTGCTGCTTTGTAATAGTTACGGAATTGACGCTCCAGAACACCGTACATACGGCGAACTTTTTGCTTTTCACGTAACTGTACACCGTAGTCAGACAGACGCGGTTTACGCGCACCGTGTTGACCAGGTGGCTGTTCAATTTTGCACTTTGAATCTATCGCGCGAACGCCAGACTTCAGGAACAGGTCTGTGCCCTCGCGGCGGCTAAGCTTGAGCTTAGGACCCAAATATCTTGCCATTTTCTTTCTCCAACAATCCGAAAAGCAGGGGCGTTACACGCGACGCTTTTTCGGTGGACGACAACCGTTATGAGGAATCGGAGTCACATCGGTAATATTAGTGATGCGGAAACCAGCCGCGTTCAGAGCGCGGATAGTAGACTCACGACCAGGACCAGGTCCTTTGACCATAACTTCCAGGTTCTTGATACCGTATTCTTTAACTGCGTCAGCACAACGCTCGGCTGCAACCTGAGCTGCAAACGGAGTTGACTTACGAGAACCACGGAAACCGGAACCACCGGCTGTTGCCCAACCCAAAGCATTACCCTGACGATCGGTAATAGTCACAATGGTGTTGTTGAAAGAAGCATGGATATGAGCCACGCCGTCAGAGACTTGTTTTCTTACACGCTTACGTGTACGAACAGGTGCCTTTGCCATTATTCAATCACCCCGATTATTTCTTGATCGGTTTACGCGGACCCTTACGGGTACGTGCGTTGGTCTTAGTACGCTGACCGCGAACTGGCAGACCACGACGATGGCGTAAACCACGGTATGTACCAAGATCCATCAGACGCTTGATGCTCAGGGTAACTTCACGACGCAAATCACCTTCAACAGTGAATTTGGCAACTGCTTCACGCAGTTGTTCAATTTGCTCTTCAGACAGCTCACTGATCTTAACATTTTCAGCAATACCCGTCTCAGCACAGATAGACTGTGAACGAGTTTTGCCGATTCCGAAGATCGACGTTAACGCGATAACGGTATGTTTATGATCAGGAATGTTAATGCCTGCTATACGGGCCACTATGCACTCCTACTAATTTTTACGGCAACACCATTCTGAAAAGCCCGTTTTCAGGATACTCAAATAATGTTGCAGCTACATACAAAAGATTGGCTGGCTAATCTAGCCAGCTCAACCCAACTTTGCAAGAAAAATATGCGAGATAATCAGCCTTGACGCTGTTTATGCTTCGGCTCGGCGCTGCAAATCACACGAACGACACCGTTACGCTTAACGATTTTGCAGTTACGACATAATTTCTTGACGGAAGCACGAACTTTCATTTTTACTCTCCGTAACTTCTCAAACGCACCAGATTAGCGGTTATAGCCTTTCAGGTTTGCTTTCTTCAATGCAGACTCGTACTGACTTGACATCATCAGAGTTTGCACTTGAGCCATAAAGTCCATGATGACGACAACCACGATCAGTAGCGAGGTACCACCAAAGTAGAATGGTACTTTCATTGCATCACGCATGAACTCCGGGATCAGGCAGATGAAAGTAATGTACATCGCGCCCACCAGGGTTAAACGCGTCATCACTTTATCGATATATTTCGCCGTTTGCTCTCCCGGACGAATTCCTGGTACGAAGGCACCGGACTTCTTCAGGTTATCTGCTGTTTCACGCGGGTTGAAAACCAACGCCGTGTAGAAGAAACAGAAGAAGATGATTGCAGACGCATAGAGTAACACATAAAGCGGTTGTCCAGGCTGCAAATACAGCGAAATCGTTGTCAGCCAGTTCCAACCGGTACCGCCCCCAAACCATGATGCAATCGTGGCAGGGAACAGAATAATGCTGGAAGCGAAGATTGCCGGGATTACCCCTGCCATGTTCACTTTCAACGGTAAGTGTGTGCTCTGTGCTGCGTAAACACGACGACCCTGTTGACGTTTCGCATAGTTAACGACGATACGACGTTGACCACGTTCAATGAAAACAACGAAGAAGGTTACTGCAAACACTAATACTGCAACCAACAGCAACAAGAGGAAGTGCAGGTCGCCTTGCCGAGCTTGCTCAATAGTATGGCCAACTGCCGGCGGAAGACCCGCCACAATACCCGCGAAGATAATGATTGAGATACCGTTACCGATACCACGCTCAGTAATCTGCTCGCCCAGCCACATCAGGAACATTGTCCCGGTAACCAGACTCACAACCGCAGTAAAGTAGAACGCAAAGCCTGGGTTTAACACCAGGCCCTGCATACCAGGCATATTCGGCAGACCGGTAGCAATACCGATCGACTGGAATATGGCCAACACCAGCGTACCGTAGCGGGTGTACTGGCTAATCTTGCGACGGCCAGCCTCCCCTTCTTTCTTGATTTCCGCCAACGCTGGGTGAACCACCGTCAGTAACTGGATAATGATCGAGGCCGAAATGTACGGCATGATCCCCAGAGCAAAAATAGAAGCACGGCTGAGAGCACCACCAGAGAACATGTTAAACATTTCAATGATGGTGCCTCTCTGCTGTTCGAGCAGTTTGGCAAGCACAGTGGCATCGATACCAGGAATCGGAATGAAAGAGCCAATGCGGAAAACAATCAGCGCGCCGATAACAAACAAAAGTCTGCGCTTCAGCTCACCGAGTCCGCCTTTAGCACTTTGAAAATCTAATCCTGGTTGCTTAGCCATCAGCTTACTTATTCCTCAATTTTACCGCCAGCAGCCTCGATAGCAACACGAGCGCCTTTGGTGACACGCAGACCACGCAGGGTAACCGGACGAGTGATTTCGCCAGAAAGCATAACTTTCGCGAACTCGATCTGGGTACCAACAACGTTAGCGGCTTTCAGCGTGTTCAGGTCGATTACGTCGCCTTCAACAAGAGCCAGTTCAGACAGACGAACTTCTGCCGTGATCATAGCTTTGCGAGAGGTGAAGCCGAATTTCGGCAAACGACGATATAAAGGCATCTGACCACCTTCAAACCCACGACGTACGCCACCGCCAGAACGTGAGTTCTGACCTTTGTGACCACGACCGGCGGTTTTACCCAGGCCAGAACCAATACCACGACCTACACGCTTAGGCGCATGCTTGGCACCTTCAGCCGGAGACAGAGTATTTAAACGCATCTGTTACTCCTCAACCTTAACCATGTAGGAAACCAGGTTGATCATACCGCGTACAGCAGGAGTATCCTCGCGCTCTACGGTGTGACCAATACGACGCAGACCCAGACCGAGCAGTGTAGCTTTGTGCTTCGGCAGACGGCCAATGGAGCTGCGAACTTGTGTAACTTTGATAGTCTTAGCCATGGTCAATTACCCCAGAATGTCTGCAACGGATTTACCACGCTTGGCAGCGACCATTTCAGGAGACTTCATATTAGCCAAAGCGTCGATAGTTGCACGAACCACGTTGATCGGGTTGGTGGAACCATAAGCTTTAGCCAGTACGTTGTGCACCCCAGCAACTTCGAGAACGGCGCGCATTGCACCACCCGCGATGATACCGGTACCTTCATGAGCTGGCTGCATGAACACACGGGAACCCGTATGAGCACCTTTAACAGGGTGCTGCAGGGTGCCGCCGTTCAGCGCGACATTCATCATGTTGCGACGGGCTTTTTCCATCGCTTTCTGGATCGCTGCTGGAACTTCGCGTGCTTTGCCGTAGCCAAAACCAACGCGACCGTTACCATCACCAACTACTGTCAGTGCGGTAAAGCTGAAAATACGGCCACCTTTTACGGTTTTAGATACGCGGTTTACCGCGATCAGCTTTTCCTGCAGTTCGCCAGCTTGTTTTTCGATGTGAGCCATCTTAAACCTCTTCCTTAGAACTGAAGGCCAGCTTCACGGGCAGCATCTGCCAGTGCCTGGACTCGACCATGATATTGGAAACCGGAACGGTCAAAGGATACTTTCGCAATCCCTTTTTCCAACGCGCGCTCAGCCAGAGCTTTACCTACGGCTGCTGCTGCGTCTTTGTTACCGGAGTACTTCAATTGCTCAGTGATAGCTTTTTCTAAAGTAGAAGCGGCTACCAGAACTTCAGAACCATTAGGAGCAATGACCTGTGCGTAAATGTGACGCGGGGTACGATGTACCACCAGGCGGGTTGCACCCAGTTCTTTGAGCTTACGGCGTGCGCGGGTCGCACGACGGATACGAGCAGATTTCTTATCCATAGTGTTACCTTACTTCTTCTTAGCCTCTTTGGTACGCACGACTTCGTCGGCGTAACGGACACCCTTGCCTTTATAAGGCTCAGGACGGCGGTAGGCACGCAGATCTGCAGCAACCTGGCCAATAACCTGCTTATCAGCGCCTTTCAGCACGATTTCAGTTTGGCTTGGGCATTCAGCAGTAATACCTGCTGGCAGCTGGTGATCGATTGGGTGAGAGAAGCCCAGGGCTAAATTCACCACGTTGCCTTTAACAGCAGCACGATAACCAACACCTACCAGTTGAAGCTTCTTGGTGAAACCTTCGGTAACACCGACAACCATTGCGTTCAGCAGAGCGCGCGTGGTACCCGCTTGGGCCCATGCGTTAGCAAAACCTTCGCGCGGGGCGAAAGTCAGTGCGTTAGCTTCTTGCATCACTTCAACGGCGTCATGGACTGTACGAGTCAGCTCGCCGTTCTTACCCTTAACCGAAATAACCTGACCGTTGAGTTTTACCTCTACGCCGGCAGGAATGACGACGGGTGCTTTTGCAACACGAGACATTCTTTCCTCCCGAATTAAGCTACGTAGCAGATAATCTCGCCACCAAGACCAGCTTGGCGAGCTGCACGATCGGTCATAACACCTTTAGAGGTAGAAATAACAGCGATACCCAGACCGGCCATAACTTTTGGCAGTGCATCTTTTTTCTTATAGATGCGCAGACCTGGACGACTGATACGCTGAATGCTTTCTACCACTGCCTTACCCTGGAAGTACTTCAGTACCAGTTCCAGAACAGGCTTGGTGTCGCCTTCAATTTTGAAATCTTCAATAAAACCTTCTTCCTTCAGCACGTTGGCAATTGCCACTTTCAGCTTGGAGGAAGGCATGGTGACCGCAACTTTGTTCGCGGCTTGACCGTTACGGATACGGGTCAGCATATCCGCGATCGGATCTTGCATGCTCATCTGTCTTTACTCCCGTGATTCAATTGGTAATTACCAGCTAGCCTTTTTCAAGCCTGGTACTTCACCGCGCATAGCGGCTTCACGTAGCTTGATACGGCTCAACCCGAATTTGCCCACATAACCATGTGGACGGCCAGTTTGACGGCAGCGTTTACGCTGACGAGACGGGCTGGAATCACGCGGCAGAGACTGGAGCTTGAGAACAGCATCCCAACGATCTTCGTCAGAAGAGTTCACACCAGAAATGATAGCTTTCAATTCCTCGCGTTTAGCGCGGTACTTGTCAGCCAGTTTCACGCGAACGACTTCGCGTGCTTTCATTGATTGCTTAGCCATCAGTAACCCTGCCTTACTTGCGGAACGGGAAGTTAAAAGCAGCCAACAGCGCGCGGCCTTCATCATCAGATTTCGCAGAAGTGGTAATGGTAATATCCAAACCACGAACGCGATCGACTTTGTCGTAGTCGATTTCTGGGAAGATGATTTGCTCACGCACACCCATGCTGTAGTTTCCACGGCCATCGAATGACTTAGCGGACAAGCCACGGAAGTCACGGATACGTGGAACAGCAATGGAAATCAGACGCTCAAAGAACTCCCACATGCGTTCGCCACGCAGAGTTACTTTACAGCCGATCGGATAGCCCTGGCGGATTTTGAAGCCTGCAACAGATTTGCGTGCTTTGGTGATGAACGGCTTTTGACCGGAGATTGCTGCCAAGTCAGCTGCTGCATTATCCAGCAGTTTCTTGTCAGCGATCGCTTCACCAACACCCATATTCAGGGTGATCTTCTCGACCCGAGGGACTTGCATGACAGAGTTGTAATCAAACTGAGACATCAGTTGTTTGACTACCTCGTCTTTGTAGTAATCATGCAGTTTCGCCATCGTCATACTCCAAATTACTTGATAGTTTCGCTATTTGATTTGAAGAAACGGACTTTTTTGCCGTCTTCGAATCTAAAGCCTACACGGTCAGCCTTACCGGTAGCCGAGTTGAACAGCGCAATGTTGGAAACCTGAATAGCAGCTTCTTTTTCAACAATGCCACCTGGTTGGTTCAGGGCCGGGACCGGCTTCTGATGTTTCTTAACCAGGTTGATACCTTCAACAATGACCTTACCAGCAGACAGGACATTTTTTACTTTACCGCGTTTACCTTTGTCTTTCCCGGTAAGCACGATAACTTCGTCATCACGACGGATTTTCGCTGCCATGGTTCGCTCCTTAGAGTACTTCTGGTGCCAGAGAGATAATTTTCATGAACTTCTCATTACGCAGTTCACGAGTTACCGGCCCAAAAATACGCGTACCGATAGGTTGCTCGCTGTTATTGTTTAAAATAACGCATGCATTACCATCGAAGCGAATGACAGAACCGTCCGGGCGACGTACACCCTTCTTGGTGCGCACCACTACCGCCTTCAGCACATCGCCTTTCTTCACCTTACCGCGAGGAATTGCTTCCTTGATGGTAATTTTGATGACGTCGCCGATGCCTGCGTAGCGACGGTGCGAGCCACCTAGAACCTTGATACACATTACGCGACGTGCACCGGAGTTGTCGGCCACGTTCAGCATAGTCTGTTCTTGGATCATGTTAGTGCTCCGCTAATGTCAACTACAACTTTAGGACCCATTACTAGGTCGTTGAAAAGCCCCATAACCGAGGGCGCAGCATTATAACACCGCTTCCAAAGTATGGGTAGAAAAAATAAACGGCTCACTTTCTGAGCCGTTTATTAAGTTAGAGTCAGCTACTCTATTACAGAATCGCTTTATCTACAATGCGAACCAACGTCCATGACTTAGTCTTGGACAGTGGACGGCATTCGCGGATTTCTACCACGTCACCGATACCACATTCGTTGTTCTCATCATGTACATGCAGCTTAGTCGTACGCTTGATGAATTTCCCGTAGATCGGGTGCTTCACCGTACGTTCGATAGCAACAACCATGGATTTCTCCATTTTGTCACTAACAACACGACCTTGCAGAGTACGGATAATATCAGTCATTTTACGCACCCGCCTTTTCAGTCAGTAAAGTCTTAACGCGTGCGACATTACGACGCACTTGTTTCAACAGGTGAGTTTGTTGCAGTTGGCCACTCGCCGCCTGCATGCGTAAGTTGAATTGCTCACGCAGCAGGTTGAGCAGCTCAGTGTTCAGCTCTTCAACACTTTTTTCACGCAGCTCTTGTGCTTTCATTACATCACCGTCTTAGTTACAAAGGTGGTTTTGATCGGCAGTTTAGCTGCTGCCAGCTTGAACGCTTCACGGGCGACTTCTTCTGGAACGCCGTCCATTTCGTACAGGACTTTGCCAGGTTGGATCAGGGCAACCCAATATTCCACGTTACCCTTACCTTTACCCATACGCACTTCAAGAGGCTTCTCGGTGATTGGTTTGTCCGGGAATACACGGATCCAAATCTTACCTTGACGCTTCACTGCACGAGTCATTGCACGACGAGCTGCTTCGATTTGACGAGCAGTCAGACGGCCACGGCCAACAGCTTTCAGACCGAAAGTGCCGAAGCTAACATCCGTACCTTGCGCCAGACCACGGTTGCGGCCCTTGTGCACCTTACGGAATTTTGTACGCTTTGGTTGTAACATCAGCGACTCTCCTTACTTGCGGCCTTTACGCTGCTGCTTTTTAGGTTGAGCAGCCGGTTCCGGTTGTTCAACTGCAGCCATACCACCCAGGATCTCACCTTTGAAGATCCATACCTTAACGCCGATTACACCATAAGTGGTGTGCGCTTCAGATGTGTTGTAATCGATATCCGCACGCAGTGTATGCAACGGAACACGACCTTCACGGTACCATTCGGTACGCGCGATTTCAGCACCGCCAAGACGGCCGCTTACTTCAACTTTGATACCTTTAGCGCCAAGACGCATTGCGTTCTGTACAGCACGCTTCATAGCACGACGGAACATAACGCGACGTTCCAGCTGTGAAGTGATGCTGTCAGCAACCAATTTTGCGTCCAGTTCCGGTTTACGGACTTCGGCGATGTTAATTTGCGCAGGAACGCCAGCGATATCCGCTACGACCTTACGCAGTTTTTCGACATCTTCACCTTTCTTGCCGATAACGATGCCAGGACGAGCGGTGTGAATAGTCACACGGATGCTCTTCGCTGGACGCTCGATAACGATGCGAGAAACGGAAGCTTTCGCCAGTTCTTTAGTCAAGAATTGGCGAACTTTAAAGTCGCTGTCCAGGTTGTCAGCGAATTCTTTGGTATTCGCATACCAAGTAGAGTTCCAAGGTTTGACAATACCCAGGCGAATACCATTAGGATGTACTTTCTGACCCATTGCTAGTCTCCAGAGTCTCAGCGATCGGACACAACCACAGTAATGTGGCTGGTGCGCTTCAGGATGCGATCTGCACGACCTTTTGCACGAGGCATAATGCGCTTCATGCTTGGGCCTTCGTCTACGAAGATTTTCGTGACTTTCAGATCATCGATGTCAGCGCCATCGTTGTGTTCTGCGTTAGCAATGGCAGACTCCAGCACTTTCTTGACCAGACCAGCAGCTTTCTTGTTGGTGTAGGCCAGAGTTTCCAGAGCTTGCGACACTTTCTTACCGCGGATCAGGTCTGCAACAAGGCGAACCTTCTGAGCAGAAGAACGAGCGTGGCGATGTTTAGCGATAGTTTCCATCTCTTCCTCCTACCTTAGCGCTTTTTAGCTTTTTTATCAGCCGCATGGCCGCGATAAGTACGAGTCGGCGCGAATTCACCCAGTTTGTGACCGACCATTTCATCGGAAACAAATACTGGTACGTGCTGACGACCATTATGGACAGCGATGGTCAAACCGATCATGTTAGGAAAGATCGTTGAACGACGGGACCAAGTGCGCAAAGGCTTCTTGTCACCGCTTTCCACCGCTTTCTCTACCTTCTTCAGCAAGTGCAGGTCAATAAAAGGACCTTTCTTGAGAGAACGTGGCATGGCTTATCCTCTAATTATTTTTTACTACGGCGACGTACGATGAACTTGTCAGTACGCTTGTTGCTACGGGTCTTCTTACCTTTGGTCTGAACGCCCCACGGAGTTACCGGGTGCTTACCAAAGTTACGACCTTCACCACCACCGTGCGGGTGATCGACTGGGTTCATCGCCGTACCGCGAACGGTAGGACGAATACCACGCCAACGTGCAGCACCTGCTTTACCCAGAACGCGAAGCATATGTTCAGCGTTACCGACTTCACCCAGGGTGGCGCGGCAATCAACTGGAACTTTACGCATTTCGCCAGAGCGCAGACGCAGAGTTACGTAGGAACCATCACGTGCGACGATCTGAACGTAGGCACCAGCAGAACGAGCCAGCTGGCCGCCTTTACCTGGTTTCATTTCTACGTTATGAACCGTTGAACCTACTGGGATGTTGCGCATAGGCAGGGTGTTACCCGCTTTGATTGCAGCATCAACACCAGATTGGATCTGGTCACCAGCTTTCAGGCCTTTCGGCGCCAGGATGTAACGGCGTTCGCCGTCTTTGTACAGAACCAGCGCGATATTCGCGGAACGGTTCGGATCGTACTCCAGACGCTCAACCACAGCAGGGATACCATCTTTGTTGCGTTTGAAGTCAACCAGACGATAATGTTGCTTGTGGCCACCACCGATATGACGGGTGGTGATACGGCCATTGTTGTTACGACCACCGCTTTTGCTCAGTTTCTCAAGCAGCGGGGCATAAGGTTTACCCTTGTGCAGCTCAGGGTTAACCACTTTAACAACGTGGCGACGACCCGGAGATGTAGGTTTACATTTAACAATTGCCATTGTTCTTACTCCTCCGACTTACTCTGCGCCGCCGATGAAGTCCAAGTTCTGGCCTTCCTTCAGGGTGACGTAAGCTTTTTTCCAGTCGCTACGACGACCAACACGCTGACCTTGACGCTTCACTTTCCCTTTTACTACCAGGGTGTTAACGTCTTCGACTTCGACTTCAAACAGTTTCTGCACTGCAGCTTTAATTTCTGCTTTGGTCGCGTCTTTGGCAACTTTGAGTACGATGGTGTTGCTTTTTTCCATCGCAGCGGATGCTTTTTCAGATACGTGCGGTGCACGCAGCACTTTCAGCAAACGTTCTTCACGGATCATGCCAGCATCTCCTCAACTTGCTTCACAGCATCAGCAGTCATAACCACTTTGTCGAAGGCGATCAGGCTAACTGGGTCGATACCTGCTACATCGCGCACGTCAACCTTGTACAGGTTACGAGCTGCCAGGAACAGATTCTCATCCAGTTCACCGGTCACGATCAGCACATCTTCCAGGGCCATATCTTTCAGTTTCTGTGCCAGCAGCTTAGTTTTAGGCGCTTCTACAGAGAACTTCTCGACAACGATCAGACGATCTTGACGTACCAGTTCGGACAGGATGCTTTTCAGCGCGCCGCGGTACATCTTTTTGTTTACTTTCTGACTGTGGTCTTGTGGCTTCGCAGCGAAGGTTACACCACCAGAACGCCAGATCGGGCTCTTTACAGTGCCTGAACGCGCACGGCCTGTACCTTTCTGGCGCCACGGTTTTTTACCGGAACCAGTCACTTCAGCACGGGTCTTCTGAGCACGGGTACCTTGACGGGCACCTGCTGCATAAGCAACAACAACCTGGTGTACCAGCGCTTCGTTGAAATCACGACCGAAGGTAGTTTCGGAAACAGTCAGCGCGCTTTGCGCGTCTTTCAATACTAATTCCATTGCTATCCCCTTACGCCTTCACAGCTGGTTTAACGATCAGGTTGCCACCGGTTGCGCCCGGTACAGCACCCTTAACCAGCAGCAGGTTGCGCTCAGCGTCAACACGTACTACGTCCAGGCTTTGAACGGTTACACGCTCGTCACCCAGGTGGCCAGCCATTTTCTTGCCTTTGAACACTTTGCCCGGAGTCTGGTTCTGACCGATAGAACCCGGAACGCGGTGAGACAAGGAGTTACCGTGGGTTGCATCCTGAGTACGGAAGTTCCAGCGCTTTACAGTGCCAGCAAAACCTTTACCTTTGGAAGTACCGGTAACATCGACTTTTTTAACGTCAGCGAAGATTTCTACGCTGATTTCTTGACCTGCAGCGAACTCTTGACCTTCTTCAAGGCGGAATTCCCACAGACCACGGCCAGCTTCGACGCCAGCTTTAGCGAAATGACCCGCTTCCGGTTTGGTCACACGGTTAGCTTTTTTGCTACCGGTAGTGACCTGAATGGCACGGTATCCGTCGTTGTCCAGGTCTTTAACCTGAGTCACGCGGTTCGCTTCAATTTCAATCACGGTTACTGGGATAGAAACGCCATCTTCAGTGAAGATACGAGTCATGCCCACTTTTTTACCGACTAAACCAATCATTGTTTCAACCTCTCAATCGTCAATGACCTGATTAACCCAGGCTGATCTGCACGTCTACACCGGCAGCCAGATCCAGACGCATCAGAGCATCAACGGTTTTCTCAGTTGGCTCAACGATGTCAACCAGACGCTTGTGAGTGCGGATCTCGTACTGATCACGCGCGTCTTTGTTGACGTGCGGGGAGATCAGAACGGTAAAGCGCTCTTTGCGAGTTGGCAGCGGGATCGGACCACGGACTTGCGCACCAGTGCGCTTGGCAGTCTCGACGATTTCCGCAGTTGATTGATCGATCAGACGATGATCAAACGCTTTCAGGCGGATACGGATTCTTTGGTTCTGCATGAGACCAGAGCTCCAATTATTTATAAACGTAAATAATTACTCCTCACACCCATTTCGATTGATGGGGGAGTGTAATCGTCAACATATAACCCCCATATCGGGAGTATTGTTCGAAGGGCAAAACGTTCTTGCCAATCGACTGATTCGCTAAAATCAGGCTTACCAAGATTAGGTAAGCCCGCGCATTATACGCAAACCAGGCCAGGTTGCAAGCTACGGATGGAAATATGCTCAGAATAGACGGCAATTTATTGGTTTGGCGAGGATCGGGAGAGTTTGGGGGAAGTGCGCGGCATAGTGTGTTACTCCCCTGCCCTACCAGTTCTGAAGATACTGGCCAAGGAGGGAGGGGAGCCGTAAATGTCAGTCTTTGCGTTCCAGCACTTGCGCCTGGCAATAGTTTTGGATGCCAAGCCGCTCAATCAGGCTCAGCTCAGTCTCCAACCAGTCGATATGCCCTTCCTCATCGGCCAAAATCTCTTTCATCAGATCGCGGCTGACGTAATCATGGATAGAGTCTGCATAGGCGATACCTTCCCGCAGGTTCTTGGCACCGTCCAGCTCCAGGGCCAAATCGGACCTCAGCATCTCTTCGACATCTTCGCCGATATTCAGCTTGCCGAGATCTTGCAGGTTCGGTAACCCTTCAAGGAACAGGATACGCTCGATGTAGCGATCGGCATGTTTCATCTCATCGATCGACTCGTGATATTCCTTCTCATTGAGACGCATCAGGCCCCAATTTTTGAACATACGCGCGTGCAGGAAGTATTGATTGATGGCAACCAGCTCGTTACCGAGCAGCTTGTTGAGGTGAGCAATGATCTTTTTATCGCCTTTCATAGGTAAATCCTCCTGGGCAGTTCTAAAAGTGTAGAAGCTGCGGGCCAAGAGTCAAAAAATAACCCTACTATTTATTAGGCGACTTCATGCATATGAATCAGGGTTGCGCGTTCCTCCACCATAATTTGCCTTGCCTGACGAATGCATTTACCGCAGTCAGTTCCAATCGGCACCAGCTCACGCAGTTGCTTCATGGTATGGGGATTGTGCTGACGCACCGCCTTACGGATAGCTTTGTCAGACACAGCATTACACAGACATACGTACATAGAGAGACTCACTTCTTAACCGATGCAGTAAGTCTAAATAAGAATCGTTTTTATTTCAATTAAGATTGGTAAAAAATTGTATAAAAAAAGGGCACCGAAGTGCCCTCTTTTAGTGCTTATAAATTATTCGCGATTAAGCGATAACTTTAGCAACAACGCCCGCACCTACAGTACGGCCGCCTTCACGGATTGCGAAACGCAAGCCTTGGTCCATAGCGATTGGGTGGATCAGGGTAACAACCATGTTCACGTTATCGCCTGGCATTACCATCTCTACGCCTTCTGGCAGTTCGATGG
>NZ_JBLJAK010000056.1:0-24548 GCF_047530105.1 Serratia sp. T13T92
TCAGATACCGTCGCCGTATTTGAATTTATCACGTAACTCATTGTTATAAATAAAATCAATTACTTCACTCATCATTTCATAGTCCCTAATGTAGTCCCAAAATGAAAAGTCACCCCCAAATCTGGCTCAAAAGCCGATCGGATGATAGCTCACACACCGAACCAAACCAAAGGGCATTTTCCCCTGGTACATATGGGATAATCCCACATCATGGTGAAGAATGCCTCTGGTTGTGATTTCTTATTGTAGGATAGATGTATCCCACATTAAGGAACCCACCAGCCATGAGAGTAACCAGCCGCAAAAAAGAGATACTGAGCTACTTTGAACCGGATAACGCCAAATGGGTGATGGGTGAGATTGGCCTCCCACCTTTCGACGTGTCTGGTGTGGCCTATCTGCTCCACGGTATAGCCTCGCATGATAACCGCCACCAGATCGAATCTACCCGGCGAACGCTGGAAGCAATGACGAAAGACGGCCTGCTAGAAAAGGTAATCAGCTACGAGCGGCGGCAGGACACTACACAATCAGGTGACGGCGCGGGTGTTTGGTGTAATTGCTCCCGTTATGGCCTGCCGGGTTCCTGTAAGGTGCTGCGTGATGAAGGTGGGAGGTGTGACGCGATAGAGGGGGAGTCGGTACGGGTAGAATAGAGGGGTTGTGATATCACAATGCCGCGCTACCGGTATCCGCTCAGAAGGTGCCTTTCTGGTGGATACCTGCCTGGATACCCCGCGCATGGATACCAGGTACGCACTCCAAAACAGCCTTTTCGGTGCGAACCTGTGTGCGAACCGTTCCGCAGGCTCACATTCGGGCCAGTGCTTTACCGTCAGGCCAAATTCTTGTTTCACATGCCCCGCCGCTTGATTGCTACATCCGGCCAGCTAATGGCAGCGCGTAGATGGGTTTCACCATTGCCAGCCACCGCCGTTGGTCGTCACCAGGACAAACACAATATAACTAATCGGGCTGGATGCCGGGCCGCAGGATAACAATCCAAATAAAGCTAACCAGGCCAATTTATTTAAGACGGGCTTCAGCGATTATGAGGCTCTCAACACCACCCAGAGCCAAGCAGTGCGCGGGATAGGCGCTGTTGATACTGTTATGCTTGGCGCTCATTCCGTCTATAGCAGTCAAGAATTTAACGGCCTACGCTTGCCGCGGTGAAACCCTCCGTTTTGGTGGCAACCGCCTTGGCAACCTTCCCTCCTGGCTGCCCTGGTTACTTTGGATGTGCTGAATCATTTTTGAGGTATGCAAAGCAGGACGGGGAAAGGCGGCGCATGGGATAAGCTCTGTTGATACTGCTATACCCAGCGCCCATATCATCCTAACTAATCCAAAATTTCGAACCCTCTTTTCGGTGGAAACCTGCTTGGAAACCTCCCGACTGGAAACCACAGCACCACTCAGCCAAATAGTTGGTTCAGTTCTCACCCGGTAGTAAACCTTAGTGCGACCTTAGTGTGACCTTACCGTTAGGTGCGTTTTTGCTGCGTACCGGCCTGCGTACTTTTGAGTGCGTACCGAAATAGCCAGAAAATCACTTTGTGACGAATATCACAAATATTATGGAGTGCGCTCCCCGCTAGGCCGCATTCCACCGTTTGAAAGCGTTTTTTTGCTCTGTGGATTCTCTATATATAAACAAAAGTATGTTGGTTCAGTCGGTTCAGTTGGTTCAATTTGTAAAGATGGTTGTTTTATATGACTTTATTTTAAAAAAGTGAACCAACACAAGGCCGTTTTGAACCAACAAAGGGGGTTTTCGTGTTGGTTCAGTGCCGATCATGCCGCTCGCGTCGATACTTCTCCGAAACTTCCGCCAGCCAGGGAAGGAAGCATCACCATCTATCGAGTCCTTAAATTCAGCCACCAGCTATGTATAACACTGTTATACAATAGTACACTGTATGCCTATCAACTGGCTATCGAGGTGTGACCGTGAGCAAATCCAACTTAGTGGCGTTCCGGGTTCCGGCAGATTTACAGGATGCCTTTAATCAGGCCGTGGCGGCGTCAGGTGGCGATAAGTCGGCTTGGCTGGTCGATGCCATCAGGAGCAAGCTAAATCGCCCTGTGGCTGATTCTGATAAGCGTATGTTGGCGCTGGTGGAGCGAATGGAAACGGCAGCGGCGGCCCTGATTGGCGGTAAGCCCGGCATACCTCCACATCCGTACAACGAAAAGGCCGTAGTTGCGATTGTGGCTCAGACCATCGGGGAAGGTTTGGACAATGGTCGGATCATCGCTGAACGGCTGAATGATGCCGGTTATCAGACCAAGGGGGGCAAGGCGTGGGATAAGGACATTTACAGCGCCTGGAAGCGGCAGAAAGCCAACACTCATAAGTTAACGGTTTGTGCGGGACAGCATGACACATAAAGCATCAGCCCATGGTGCAGGCTAATGCTTTAATTTAAAAACCAGCAATTCATTGAAATAAATTATTATACTTCAAAATTATCCCTGACAAAACGACCTTGTTTGTCAAGGTTGTCATTTTGCCAACCCTTATTTATCACATGCCTATCCGGAATAAACTTCCAAATCCTTAGGCAATGATCAAAATAATTCTTTCTGTCACCAGATACTCCCGTAGACTCAAACCAGTTGAATGCTTTAGAACCCCGAGAGACTCTGTCAATCTCTCTGATGGCATTATAAATATATGATGACATTTCATATTTTATTTTTTGCTTATTTGACATGCCACGCCTATTGTTTTGGCGGCGCAAATGAAATTTATTTCCATAGTAACCAGCAGCCCCCATAAATAAATCGCATACTTGCAATCGAATTGAGTTCTTGCTGTTTTCGTATGTTACGTTAACGGTAATATCTCTTCTTCCCCAAATCTCTGGGAGGCGCTCCAAAAATTCAGTTAGGCTTGTTTTGTGACGCTCACTTGAGTGCCCGTCCAACCGGACTAATATAGTAGTACCAGCAGGATCTGCAGGGAGATGCTGACAACCAAAAGAGTGCTTAAGATATTGATAATATATAAGAAATTGTATATCTAACTCAGTCTGAGGTGGTTGTGCTGGGTCAGGGACTGGATGATATGCTCTATCCCTGAACATTTGGCGATATTTAATGTCGTGGTTCAAAATATGATATTTAAAACAATCAATTAACTCACGATAGTAAGTAACGTTTTCAGGTGATACATTCGACCATTTCACCTCTTGAGTGATTCCATGTCTCATTTTGATTTTAGTTAGCTCAGTTTGCAGCCTATCTACATCTGATTCTGAACCTAAAATCCCGCCAAAAAAACAGTGATAGCGGTTGGGTGGAGGTGTGCTATGAGTCCATGCCTCATCAGCAAAAATTTGATACTTTGCCATAGCTTTATCCCATAAAAAAACCCTGCCTCCTTAAGAGCGCCGCATGTCGTACAACATGAAGCTCGGGAGTCAGGGTTCAGTTGGTACACTAACTCCCAATTGACACAAGATCAAGTCATTTTTGTTGGGCGAAGCATACATTGCGGCTGACTTCTTCATAAAAAATAGTACCTTCAAATTTTTTATGAATCCATCTTAAATGTTAAGAAGTGTGGAATTAACTATTTCGTCTTACCGCCTAGGTTCTGGCTTCTTCCACTGGTAGGCCGGTGTGTTCATCCTCTGCCGGTGGCGATCCTTGGCGGCCAGTGATGCCGCTACGCTGGTGCGGATATCCAACATATCTTTGCCGTTCAGGGTGAAGCCTTGCTGTTGTGCTGCGCTGATTAGCGTCAATTCTATGGCTTGGCGGTCTAACATGGCAATGCCTCCTGCTGGTGGTGATCAATGCTAACGTGGATCACCGCCATATTAGCTTAATCATTGGCAATATATTCATTAGTTAGAATATCGAGCTTATGGACTAACGTACATTTTTAACTTTATGGTGTTAAATGCTGCTATTCGGTGGTAATCGGCATTGTCTGGATCACCGCCGTTGCCTGGAACCCTTCAGCCTTATTCGCAATTCGTATTTGTGCGTGACTATTGGTCACACACAGGCCTAATCTCTTTCAATCTTCCCTGTCAGGCGTTCAATTGCAGGGATGAATACCTTCCAGTACCGTTCCTCCTGCCGGAACAACTGCCAACGCTTACGCTCGAACGTTTCCCACCTCATGCCCTTGGGCTTGTCAAAATGAAATGGCGTCTTGAACAGGTTCATTAATTCCGGTGTGTCATGGCTCCAGATGGCAAGGCGCTTACTTCTCATTAACCGGCGCATTCTGGCTAACCTGTCCTCGCTCTGGCTGGCGTAGTGAAGCCCCCAACACTTACGGCAGGCGATATCCTTACGCCCGATATGGAGCTTTGCGCATCGCTGGTGGCAGTGTGGGCATAGATACCAATGCCGCACACCGTAACCAGCCTGGGTGGTTGTCAGTGATAGCCTGAACGAATGCCCGTTAATGGTGGCCGTGTACCCGTTGCCATTCCTGGTGATCCACAGTGTCCCGCTTTCGGTGGTGGCGTAGGTGGCGTGGCCGTCTGGCACCTCTGCCAAATCCCGGCGCATATTCCCAAGGTACGCCAAGCCAATGCGGGGGAGTGTGTCTGTGTAGCTCCTGGTTTGCTCTCTCACTTTCGCAATCTCCAGATTTTTGAATACGAAATAATATGGGAGTTTAAAGAAATGCGAATCGTGCGCAATCGGGCTTATCCCTGTCGTGGTGCGGCTTCTAGCCCAATTTGCGAATTGCTTAATGTTTCGTTTTACGGGCCCATGAATCCAAGAAAATCGGGTTAGCGTTAGAGTGGGAGGGAGCTGGTGGTCTGTCAGGCTAAAAGCCAAGGTTTTACCTACCCGCCTCGCCCCAGTTTCTCCAGTATTGCCAGCCTCACGAACTCCGAACGGTTCCGCGCTGCGGGGTGTGTTGGGTTACCCGTTATCACCTCATCGACCAGGGCGACAATATCAGCCTCAACCGACACAATCAGCCTTGCCGTGATCTTGCCGTTAAAGTAGCGGTTAACCTTTTTCTTTGTGCTGTGAATCATGGCATTACCTCCACCCGGTGCGCACTCTCGAACTGGTCGCTTAATCATCTAAGCTAAAGGTGAGAAATCTCACCTTTTTATGGTGTGTATAAATCATCAAACTGTTGCGCTTTAAAGCTGGCGCAACCGCCTTCCCATACACTGCCACTTACCCCTTCTTGATGGAGTTGTAGTCGCTAAGGTAGTTTTCTGGCTCGTCGCGGCAATTTTGATAATACGGCCACATAAAATCTAAATCGTGTCCATCCCTAAATACCCGCCTCATCGGTGAGTTTCTGAATATTTCCTCAACTATGCGGCGAGCAAAGGCTATATTGGGGCTCTCTTTGTTAACCTGCCTAGCTGCCCAGTCGGCTTGTTTGACAGCCAAATCCTTATCAGGATAGAACTGCGCTGATTGGTAGGCAACCACTGAGAACACTTTGGCCTGATCCATGCATGCATCATCTATGCGCTCCTGCGATTCTCTATCAGCATTTGCAACGAAAGGCATGGCAACCAATGCGATCATCATCAATTTTTTCATGAGATAAGCCCCATAAGCGTTTTTACTGCGCTCTTTAATTGTGCCTCGCCACTAAGACCAAGAGCAGCGCGGCTAACCGTATTCACTGTTTGAGGTTGCGCTGATGGCACCATGTCCCTGGCTGAACGGATCGCCTTAGTGACATCATCAATATTGGCCTCTCTCGTCGCCGCCTTCTCGCTCTTCTCAGTGACAAACGCGGCATCTGATTTCGTATTTTTGTTAATCGTTGCCTTTGAGCTTCTCGCTGTAACAGGCACAGCCTGGAAAACCAAAGAGACAATTAGCATAGTTACGCCGTTTTTTGAGTCGATCTTGTAGTCGTACCTGGCCAAGTCATAATCACGGTAGAGGTCGTCTGGCGTTTCGATGTCGTACGTGTCAGGGCTCTCAACCATTTTGTCCAGCGTTCTTAAAAAGTCCGTTCTCGATGTTGTGGTGAAATTTGGCAGGTTTGGAACGGCCCCGCTGTATCCCGTCCAGCCATCGAATGCCACAACAAGATTTATCTCTGACGGCCTCCTAACCTTGTTCACCGCAATATAGTCACCGCGCTCTAGGGGGGCAGTAGTGATCACGCTTTCATTCTGGCGAGCAAAAGAAACAGTTGTGTCATAAACAAGCGCTTTCTGCCCGATCTTTGGCGAAGAAGATGAGTAATAGACGCCATAACTTGGAACAAGAACGCTGCCAATTACCGAGAAAATCCCGCCACTATTGATGGCTGATAAAATTGTTGTTTCATTTAAATTTAGTGCCATAGCTACCAACTACCCCGCATATTTGATTGCTCTAATGGTTGTCATCCAAACGCCACCGGGAATCTTTGATGATATATTGTGAGTAAGATTAACAATCGTCAATACACCATCAGCAGCCTTGTTGTCTGACTTAATAAGAACGCGCCCCTGCCGTCGTAGCTGGGGGTTGAATAGCATACTAACTACCACCCCCTGATTGGTCACCGTTGGATATCCAACCATGCCGGTTTCCGGGGATACTTCAGGGACAATATCTGTGAGTATCCCGCCTTTATTGGATATCTCAACATTCCCGTTGTGGATTGTCATGCCAATATCGGCAGCATCTGCACAGTCCATCATTTGATTGATTGCGCTACCAACCAGGTACATATCGGTTAGCGTTTTATCGACGCCATGATTAACAAAAGCATAGCCGCATGACTCTGCAAGCGATTTTATGATGTCCTGAACCTTAGCGGCCCCTCGGTAGGAGTTCGGGGCGGCAGGTTTCACTTGGTAGTAATATTTACTATTGGACTGTATCCGCATGGGGACATCAGGCATTTTGTTATAATCAACATACGCGTCGACTACCGTGCCCTGATAAACCTGTATTTGATTATCTTGCTCACCAGCTAGCAGTGAAATAGTGCTTTTGGTTGTAAACTGGCTGAATCCCTGCCCCACAATTAACTGGGAAAGATCCTGATTTACATTGTAAATCACCATATCTATTGAGCTTTGGCTCCTCCCTCCAGCATTCTGTATGTTAACTTCGCAACGATACCCATCCAGGCGCACAACTTCATCACTGTTGCTTGCAAGCTTAAACTCCACGGATATAAGCTTTTCCGAGTATGTGTTCATTTTATGCCTTAATTTTCAGGTGTGTTGGTAGAACTGCCGCCAGACTCAACGCCACCATGCTTGTGAGAGTCAACAACGATGCCGTCTTTAAGAACAAGCGTCCCATCACCAAGCACTTTCAGCCCGTTAATGTTCACCTCTGGCGAGGTTATTTTGATGCCGCCATTTAAAAACTGAATGACCTGCGTTGGCGAACCATTGAGGAAACCGCCAATATAAAGACCATCAGAGTAATGGTTTCGCCTAAATGAACCTGGATTGCCCGGCTGGCGTGTTTTTTTGATGTTGGTGATGTCCCTATCTGCAAATATAGCGACGCCGATATCGCCCGGCTGAGGGTCAATGACGATGGCGTTACTACCACCCTGCAATCGGAAGAACGGGAGACTGTAAAGGATGTTGTGATCCATCTTATCGCCGCTCGCTGTCAGAAGGTTAACCATCGGCTTAACATCAACAAATCCAACAGGTGATAGCTCATCCTCAGTAGACACCGAGATCACATTTACCATCGAGGTGAAACACTTAAGCCCCATAAACTGCTTTATCATCGCGTTAAGCAGATTTTCCTGGTTGGCTCTATCCTCTGGACTTAATTCCCCTGGATATCCCTTGTTATCATTACTCATGATACAGCCCCATTAATGGTGCCAATAAGAGGGTTTTGCCCCAGCTCTTTATGCATGCTTGCGGCAATGCCCTTAGCATCCGTAGCCTGCGTGTAAATGTTAAGCGCGCCAATATGTACCTCGCTCGTAGAGCTCTCCCTGCCAACGGAAGGCATTGAAGAAAACGACGCACCAGAACCTAGCTGTAATCCCTTTATCAAGTCAGCGTTACTAACCGCGTCCTTCCCACTTTCGTGGTCAACAATGCCCCGCATCAGGCTTCGCATGGTTTCAATGTCGTTGGGATTTAGCTTTTCATTAGCCCCTTTGCCGGTAGCCTTGGAAAGGTGGGAGATATACGCCTGAACATTATTCCCATCGCTGGACGGGGCGTAGGTATTAACAATTTCCGCGATGGTGTCTTTTCCGCGTTGAAAATACCGCATCAGTTGTCGGTATAGAGCGGCAACACCCTCGCCCATGGTCTTGAATGCCGCAAACCTTCCCGGCCCCTGCTCAGGAACAGCCCCGCGCTGGCCTCTGAATTCTAGATTGCCGGGGTTGTTGTTACGCGCACCTCTCGTTTTAGATCGGTTGGCTGATTGGGCGTGCTGAACTGGCTCGGCAGGATCTTCCCCTTCATCACCAAAGCCTAAATAATTCTTGGCTTTATCAACGAACTCCCAAAAACCGACGCCGTTTTTTTCTTGGTTCTCGTTAACCTTATCAAGGAGGTACTCACCCTTTGTTTTTCCAACCTTGCCTGCTTCTTCTTGCAGTGATTTTACCTTGGAGGTTGCAAGCGCAATCATGGCGATAACTTTACCTATTGGGCCAAGCATGCTGCCAAGCCAAACCGCGCCCATGAAAATGGCTAGCGCCGATAATTCGCCATGCCAGTCTCCAACGGCTTTGGCTGCGTCGCCTATCCCAATGGCAGCCTCATTGAAGAATGCGGCAATTTTGTCTGAGTTCTTATTGACCCAATCACCAAACTTATCAAGAAGCCGATTTAGTTGCTCTAGCGCGGGCATCATGCCAATAAGGATTTTCTGCTTGGTAGCGTCAAACTTGGAAGCCAACTCCGAAAGCTTTTGCACATACAGCTGAGCTTTCTTTGTCGCCTCATCTGTGGCATTAGACATTGCAGTATTTTTTGATACATCTTGCCCAACCACGTCGCTACCACGCGACAGCATGTTAACCATCTCAGGGGACAAACCAACATCACGCCCATACATTTGACGCGTGGCCGGATCCATATTCTTGAATCGGTCGGCCAACTCCATGTAGATGGCTTGAACAGACTTGTAGGCCCCCTCCTTGTCTTGCAGGTTGATACCCAGGCGGCCGGTAATGGTTATCAGCCCCTGGCTTATCTCTCCTTTGTTTTGGAGTAATGCAAGGTCATTTTGCAGGCCAGCCATGGAGCCGCGCACCTGCTCAGCTCCCGCCCCAAATTTTGCAAATGATTTCTGCCAGCCATCCAGTTCTTTACTGCTCATGCCAAGGCTCTGTGCGGCATACCCCAATTTACTTAAGGAGTCGGCAGTCGATAAAACAAAGCTTCTTATCCCCCCGAGAGTTAGCGTTACCCCTGCCAAAGCAAGTAATTCATTCTTTATCGAACCAAAGAAAGAGGCGGCTTTTTTACCTGCCGCCTCCATATCCTTGGCTAATTTCTCTGATTCCTTTTTTTGCTTCTTCATTTCCTCGGTCATTTCATCGCTACCCCTCTTAAAATCAGAGGGGTCAAGACCGAGGGTGATAACTAAAGCATCAATAACTGTTGGCATTATCTCGCCTCACTCGCTTTGCTGATGACCATTTGGTTGTAATCATGAACGGTTATCACTTCGAGAAACCGCCAAGCATCCTCCAGGCCATAAACCGTGTCTAACTCATGGAGGCTCGCCAAATTCAACTTATGCGAGATGATGATGCCGATAATCTTCGGCACATTGACGAGTTCAATCATTCCGCAAACATCATCACCCGGCATAGTCGGAGGCATATTTAAGCGCTTGCGGGTAGCAAAAAATCCACGTGAAGCTTGAAAACCTCCATACGCAGCTTAAGGCGTGTAGCAACCTCTTCGGTGTCTGACTCAACCAGTGGGCGCTGAATTTTCTTATCGTTAGGGTTTGGAACGGCCTGAACGCATGCCATCAGTTCATCGAGTAGCGGCTTAGCTTCAACGGCCGGGATTTTCGCAACCAGCGCCAACCCGTGCATAGCCATCGCAGCCATGCCCATGTTTGATAAATCGTCTGGCACCTCAACGCCATTTCGAGACATCGCCATCCCAACTTGAATAGCCCACCACTCTGCCTGTGATGCCGACATTTCTTGAATGTGGTACATCTTCCCTTCGTCACGGCCTTTGGTGCCTGATACCGAGTAATAGAGTTCTTTGCGAGCCATGGATACCCCTTAGTTAGATTCGTTGATAGAAGTAGTAAGCGCTTTAGCCACCAGCCCGCGAGCAATCTCATGAATGCTTGGCGAGATACCTAACGGTGACTTTTGTTTTTCTTGGCGTTGAATTTGAAGTATCGCCGCCATCTGCTCACCAGATAAAAGAACAGGCTTAACGTTTGCTTTCGTTGCCATAGCCACAATCTCACTGGTTATTAATACAGTTATTAGTGTTGCATAAAATGAAATCATTGCAATTAATATTGCAATAATCGCAATGATATATTTCGATCATTGCGATCGAATTTGCTGGTGGTTATGGAAGCCAGTCTGGAGGTGAGCAAGCAAAACAGGGTGGCAGGGTGAGGAGATACTTGAGGGGCAAGCAGTTAGTCTCATTCAGTTCAAAAAATATACTCAGATCCCATTTTTGCTATATACATTAGAAAAATTGTTCACTTCATGACTGAAAGTGTTCAATATTCAATCTAATCAGACACGCGACCGATACAGGAAAGGCCACCAAGGAGACACTCAATAGGGAGGTATTAACATGGCCCATTTAGCAATCAGCGTTCCATTCAATAGTTCAATACTCTACATAATCAAACACTACAGAAAGCCATATGTACCAATGAAGCCTGTCGTGGAAGGCATGGGGATGGATTGGCAAAGGCAACACACAAAACTTAAAGGACAATTCAACGCTCACATTAAGAAATTTACTATTAGGCCTTCTGTCGATAGCCAGCCAACTACATTTCTTTGCCTTGCCCTCGATAACTTTTCTGATTGGATGCAAACAATTTGCCCCAACAAAGTTAAATCCAAAATCAGAGATAAGGTTATCCAGTACCAGTGTGAATGCCTCGATCAGCTACATAAGGGTTGGGCCAAAGGAGAATCAAAGCAAATACTAGCCAGCGCCCCGGAAGAACGCACATCATTACAGACAGCGGTAAACCACATAGCAAGCAAATACGGACTACCGTACCAGGCTATCTACAAACTGATTCACCGCCAATTGGGTACAAAGCATCTCAATGAATTGACGGAACGTCAGAACGCCGAAGCAATTAGCCATCTGCTGGCAAAAGTTCTTGATGATGAATTTCTCGGTAAGCAGGAGGCGTTAGCCGCGCCAGTCGTCAAGCAGTTCACCGATGATGAGCTTTGCCAACTGTGCTGGTTATGGAAAAACTCAGTTCGAATGATTGGTCACATTGCCGATATCGCACCATTATTACGAGTGGCTGACCATCGCTTATCTGGTGCATACCACAGCATGGCGAGTGAATACCCACGCACCACTAACGCGGCGCGAAAAATACTGGAAAGAGAAACAACGCATATTGAATGCGATCAGTTCCGTTCTGACAACTGGAGGGTACTTAGAGAGATGAGGATCGGCAGGCCTTTGCAATAGATTTGGCGAACTTCCCGCAAAAACGCAAGCAGCCAGCGGGTGAGCGCTGGCTGATCGTTTCAGAATCAATGACAAAGAAATAATTTTACATCCACGATGGTGGAATTTGGGTGAGAATGTATCTTGGTTTCCCTGTACCAACCGTTACTTTATTAAACTTTACATTGGCCGGATGGCTTAGATGCTTATTGATTAAATCAGGATTCTCAATGGCCTTATCAATTTTTGCCGTCCGGATCTCTGTCTCACCCAAGACAATGAACTCACATTGCCGTTTATTTGGCAACGTCCCCAAGAAGATCACCTCAGCTTCAAGTAACTCTTCTTTGATATTTTTCACACTGAGCTTTTCAGCAGCCCGTTCAAGCTGAATTGTACTATTAAATATCAGGTTATGATTGTCATGCCTTAATGTGAAAACAGTTTTATTTTCATTAAGATAATTGATGAACGACCTGATTTTATCTAAAGCTCTTTCATCCAAATCATCAATGGATTCCGATAACGCATTATCATCCCCGTCAATACTGGCTTGGAGTATATCTTGGGTTTTGTCGATAGCTTTTGATACGAGAGTCTTCTCATCAAAGCCAAGAGGGGTGTCTGGACAAAACTCCTCCAGTACAAAACCAAAAGAACCTCGAGCCGAAGCGGTAATCATCAAGTTATGGTTTTCTGCGTTAGGAACCTTGCCTGCGGCTGGCAAGCTACTAACAAAGGCACTAGCTACGTAAGATATCGCATCATTAAAGATCGATATAGCTTTCGCACCAAACGAAGCAACGATACCGTGTGTACCAATGACCGTTGGCCCCCTAAAAGTTAGGATGGCTTTTGTAGGCGCATGCTCCCTAGGGCTTACCTCCCCCAAAACCTTATCAAGTTTTTTCAACCTTGATTCTAAGCTCGCTCTGCTTATGGTTTTGGTTTCAGGCACTTCATTAAGTAGTTTCCTAACCTGTTCGCGCTCGCTGATAGCGAACAAATAATCGCTGCGATTCATTGCTCACCTCCATCAACAATTGCATTGTTCAGTATAGTAAATGCCGCCCCATCTAATCCAGGAGAAAGCGGAACCTGTAGGAAACCCTTCCATGACCAATCTCGCTTATGCGCCCACATACTGTACCAATATACAGTACTAGAGACAAGCTGAGCTCCTGGCATTTGAAGCGACTGGAAGTAAGAATCAACAAAGTGTGTTGACTTCACATACTCATGGTCAAATATCTTTGGATTTCTATTAAAAACAATATCTTCCGTAACACCATCAGGCAGATTAAAAAAGGTCACAACATCTATATCATTTGGTGGGCGATGTTCAATAAGCTCGATATTTTCGGAGAAACTACCATTAAGCCACTGAAAACCATAACAAATACCAGACAAATACAAGGTTTGTCTAAACTCCAAAAAGCCGAGCAAAATTCGCTTTCTTACAGGGGTGATCGCAAACATCGTGACAAATCTAATAATATCCATTTCATACGGAGAACGAACCGAACTAGTCGGTTCAGCTTCGTCTATTGGGGGGATTAACCCCATGTCGTTCCACAATGGCGTCATTAAATCTGCCACATCAACTCCTTGAAAATGCTTGCATTGAGCAAATAAATAGAGGGCTGCATAAATCAAAAAACCTTAGCAGCCAATCAGCTACACACTTTCTTTGACTTACTAACCGACCCATCATTGCAGACAAACTTTCCACCCGAGCAGTGTGATACGCCACCTTTTTTACCCGAGCATGGGGTGTTGGCCGCTATTGCCGTGAACGCAAACAGCGATAGGCACAAAGCTAAAACTATTCTCTTCATGATCCGTTCCTTCGAATGCTACACATTAGTGTGCCTACTGTGTTCCATAGTCGTTTTTATAGCTATACCAAATTCATCACCATTTGATCAATAACACAAAAAAGCCCGCTTGATCGCAGGCTTAAATATGGTAATAAAATAATTTATCAACGTAACTATTCGACACCTGTAGCACCAATGAGGTTAAACAATATGGCCTCATTGTCATCGTCAAATCGCTCTTGAACCAGTATCCACTTCAACACATCCACAGCCTCACGCTGGTGGAGCGGGCGGATCTGCGACAACCGGCCAGAAAGATAATCCTCACGGTCATAAATATAGGGTTCGCTATCTATCAGGGTATCATTATACAGCTCCTTGTAAGCCGCCTGACGCATACCGTAGAGCCAATCCCAATATTGCCACTCCCTCACCACGTCCGAGAGCGTGTGAGGCTCTGGAAGAGCATCCCTGAACCCCTCGGCTTTACGTTGACGCTCCGCTTCTTCCTGTTCGTGTTCTTCCCAATCCATCGAGCGAGTTTCACCATCCGCCAAATCGCTGGCGTACAGATGCCCGTATTTATCCAGCATCATCGCCTCTGCCTGGGTGGGCTTCATGGCGGCCTCATAGCTACCGAATACCGCCCTCACCTTGGCCGCCTCGCTGCTCTGCTCCTTGGCCCGGTTGATAAAGTGCTGCGGATTATCCATAAACATGGTTGAGAAAGCCGCCGTCCAACCCGCGCCAGCACTTACAAGGTGATGCGTGTAGCGTTCCTGCGCCTGCTTGGGGGTAATGGTCAGCTTTTTAAGCGCGTCCTCTGCGGAGGCGACGTGTGCCAGCTCGTTGGTGCCGATCACTTCCAGCACCCAAAGGTAAGCGTCCGTTTGCTTATGGCCGGTAATGACGCGCTGCGGTGGCAATGGCTTTACTGTCGCTACAGCGGTGCCGTATTGCGGTTCCGGGATGGTAAACAGGGCTTTGTGTGCCTGGTTATCGGCGAACAGGCCAGACCGCTTACAGGCGCTCTTAACCGTACTCAGGTTAAAGCCGGTGATGTCAGCAATGCGGCGATAGCCCATGCCAGACTGTTTCAGGCGTAGCACTTCCGCCCGGTGCTCCTTGCTCATTCTGCCGGTACGTTTTGCCCCCCCGGTATGCACGTTGGTTTGTGTGCTCATTCCCACTCACTCCGCTGGTTTTCTGGCTTGTGATTAGGGCCACCAGCCAGGATAAGGCATTTCTGTTGGTTCAAAACGGGCATTTGTTGGTTCAGTGTTGGTTCAAAATCAAAGACAATTACCTTTAAAAACAATCATCCTTACAAATTGAACCAACTGAACCAACTGAACCAACATGTTTTCTCTCGCGTAGAGATTTTATTCTTCTGACTGTTCGCCGTCTGGCAGGTGGTGGATCACGTACACGTTAATCTGTCGCCCATTAATACGTGGTGACTTCCGTTGAAAGCCTCGCCCACTGGCTGGCGGCGTCAACATCCCGGCATCTGCCAGCGCCTTCGCGAAATGCTTTGTGTTGAATCCTCGCGCTATTTCATTCTCAAACGCTGCCGGGAACGTGTAGAACACCATCGCGTCACAATCATGTTTACCCCTGTCCCGGTACCCAGCCAAGTTAGGAATGGGTAGGTTTTGTGGGTCATAGGGCAGCGGGGCAAAGCGGCTCAGGCCGTAGGCATTCAAGAAGGCTTCCGTCTGCTCGATAATCTGTTGGTGCTCCTTGTTACCGGTGCCGAACTCTTTGATCCAGGCGTTAAAGTTGTGCTGGATCGCGTCCC
Source organism: Serratia sp. T13T92 (assembly GCF_047530105.1). Taxonomy (NCBI): domain Bacteria; kingdom Pseudomonadati; phylum Pseudomonadota; class Gammaproteobacteria; order Enterobacterales; family Yersiniaceae; genus Serratia; species Serratia sp. T13T92. Next base: position 15,207 of record NZ_JBLJAK010000056.1, read on the forward strand.
GGCACTCCTGCGCATCCCAGCCAGTAACGACACACCCGAACAACAGCGCCGCCTCCAGTACAGCGAACCGCGCCGCTACCCGGTGAACCTGCTCCCCGTAGTCTGCCGGTATCAGTGAGCGCCAGCGTTCCTCAGCGGCTCTGACTGCGGCAATGGCCTGTTGCTGGTGGTCGGCAAGGTGCTTAATCCAAAAGCGGCCAGCGGCCCCGTAGTTGTGCTGATAGGCATCTTTCAAGGCGTCGGCGTGGGCCTTGCCGTTGGCTGTTTCATGGTGTTGCTGTGATTTCTCCAATGGGATATTCAGCAGGCGCACCAGTTGCCCGGCCTTCACTTTGCGGCCAGCGGTAGCGATGAAGGTTTCAATGTCCATTTCCCCGGTGCTGAGCGCCACGGTACGCCAGCGCTTCAACTCACGGTTGCCGCCCTCTTTGGCACCTTGGAGCTTACCCACGCCGTTAAACAGGGTGTAGGCCGATTTCGCCACGCTATCCGGATCAGCGCCTTGCCCCACCTCATCCAGTGGCATCAGGCCATCGTTATGCGCTGCGGCCTCGTTGGCTATCCCTAACGCTGTACCGAACCACGTCAGGCGCAAGGCGTCAGGCTCACCATATAGACTGCTGGCAATATTGGCGGTGGTCGTCTTACCGGCGCTGGATTGCTCGTAGAAGTGAATGCCGAATCCGTCAGCACCGGCCAGCCCAATCAGTGGGGCAGCCAGTGCCGCACCGATACCGGCCATCATGGAGGTATTACCACGGGCCAAACGTGCCACCGAATCCCGCCACCCCTCCGGCGTTCCCTTGACGGTATACCCGGCAGCGGCAGCACTGCGGCCATTGAACAGCACCGGCTTGTCAGGTGAACCAATGACCTCTCCATCCGGCATGATGTATGCCCCGCACTGCCAGCCTGTAGCCTGCGCCACGCGCCAAATCTCATGAGAGCCAGCACGTTGTAACCAATCGGCCAGGGTGGCCCTGAGTGCGGTTTTCGTGGTCACATTCACCCCGCCCGCTTTCAGAGTGCGCCAGCCTTCACGCTCCCCGATGTCGGCCAAGGGGATAGCTGCGGTTGTTGGCAGGGTTTCGCCTACCGGTAGCCAACGGATAATCAGGTATTGGTCTTTGTCATCCCGGCCAGTGCCGATCACTTCCAACGGTGAACACAACCACGATTCATTGTTGATCACCTCGCCGCTCACCGTGTCTACCTTCGGCGTGATCCAGAAAATGCCATCCTTGCGGCTTTCAATGCGAGGTTTTAGCGGGTCAGCCTCTTGGCGGTCTTTTTTACCCCCCTCAATGGCTTTCAGTTGGACGCTCACGCCTTTCCCCTTGTACTGATACTGTGAATCGTTAAATGCCTGTGTGGCTGCGTCTAGGCCGTTCTGCTGGCGGTAGTCGTCCCAATCGGCTTTATGTTCAGTCGGTGGCACGGATACCCACCCGGAAACAGCGGTAGCGGCTTTCTCTGCGGCGATCCGGCCAGTATTGGCGCTGCCGTCTGCGTGGTGGTCGTTATCACCTGCAATGATGATTTGTGCCTCTGGATATTTCCGGCGCATCACCTGAGCAACGTGTAACAGGTTCCCGGCATCGATAGCGGCCACCGTCAGCGCGTCAGGGCGCATTAGGTGAGCGGTTAGTGTGGTTGCCAGCCCCTCGGCAATAATCACCGCCTGCGGCTGTTCTGGGGCGTTCACGGCATGGTATGCGCCGCGCTTGGTGCCGTCCGTTACCTGCCGCTTCTCACCAGCGGGGGTGATGGTCTGTGCTGCCGTGACTGTGCCAGTTTCGTCGGTCAGGGCCACCAGCAAGCGGCCATCTTTTAGGGTGGGGAAGGTGAAGCCAGTCAGCCCCTTGGCCTTAAGGTAATCAGGCACACACTCCACAGCTTCGGCGATCAGTGATTGCCAGCGCCGGGTAAACTGCTGGCGCTTGCGCTCCTGCTCCACTGCCTCAGCTTGCTGGCGTTCCTGCTCGCGCTGTTGGCGCTCGGCCTCCATTGCTGCCTTGCTCTGGCTGGTGGCCTCTGGTGCTGTATCTGCTGTCCGGTAATCAATACCCAGCACATCAGCTACCATCCGAGCGGCTTCGGAGGCATCGCACCGGTTTACCTTCTGAATGAGGTCTAACCCGTCACCCGCCCCGCACTGGTTGCAGATATGGGAGCCGCGTTTGTTATCGTCGAAACGAAAGCGATCTTTCCCACCACAGGCCGGGCAGGCCACTTGTGCGCGTGGGTTGGCGGGAACGTTGATCCCCACCATCGGCAACACATCAGGCCAGCGGTTAGTGGCTGCTTTGGTCACTTCGCGGATTAATTCGATATTACGCATAACTTCCCCTTAGTGCGCAGTCGGTGCTGGCGGTATGCCTTCTGTATTCAGAGTTTCGATAAACCCATCGTGGAGCATTGTCAGGCCTTCGCGCCCCATCTGTGACAAACGCAGTTGGCCTCCGTCAGGATCTGCCTCTGTCATTCCCTGGTACATTTTGATGGCAAGCAACAGCCCTTCCTCCGCGCCATACTTTTCAATAGCCAATCCTTCGATATGGTTAGCCAGTGAAAACCGCTCAGTGGCCGGATAGACGACAATGCCGCCATGCTCACCCACATAGACAACCGCACGGTCAGCGCCGCCGCCCTCACTTTCAACATCAACGGTGCCGTTTTTATCCCACTGTTCGCAGATGAACAGGCAGGCCACAATCCAGCGCCAGACAATCGCCATCTGTTCATTGGAAGGGTTAAACCAACCGTTAATATCGGCCTGTTGGATTTCGGCTACCACACGCAGGCCATCCGATAACGATTTATCAAACTCACCCCGATCAAGCTGGCGAATAGCGGAGGAATACCCCAATAGTCGAGGCTGCTGGAAAGTGCCTTCATCGTTCTGCGCTGTAAAGGTGATACCGTCCGGCGTTGCCTCTGTGTGGGAAATACCGGGAAATCCCGGTTTTTGGGACTCAATTATTTTATTCATGCTGACACCGCCTGCGGCTTGCGCTTCATCTGGACGCCAATGACTTTGGTCACAGTCCAACAATTCTCTATAGCCTCGTCCAACGCCTTTTTGATAGCCTCATTCTGGTTCTGAGCATTGCCATACCAGACGGGGGAAATAGGGCAACCAGCGGCATCAGTAGCGTAAGTAAACACGCGGTAACGGTTAGTTTTATTCGGCATAGCCAGCCCCCTTGTTACCGTCCTGCGCCTCTTTGGCGGTTATCTCGATAACTTCCAACAGGCGGTGTTTTACCTCCCCTTCATCACCATTAGGTGCGAGGTGTCCGGCCGCTGCGGCTAGGGCTTCAATCTTTATCAGGGCATCAAGCAGCGAAATAATGCTATGCATGTTTACCTCCACGCTTCGCCGCTTCGGCATCCATGCGTTGTGCCTGTTCTTCAATCAGCCATGTGGCAACTTCACCTGTTAGTTGGGCCAGTAACGAGGCAATGGCGGTAACTTCACTTTCTGCCATCTGGTGCGGATAGCTTTCCAATAGACGGCTGACCACTTCTGCCTGTTCGGCCTTTTCTGCTGCTTTAGCTAAGGTGATTTCGTGGCTCATGATTTGCCCCCCCCAGAATGGTCGCGCATGACGTACTCACCGAGACTGTTTTCCGCCTCGTCCATTGCCTCTGTCACACCTTCCAGCAAAGACATTACCGCGCCGATCATATGTCTATCGGACTCGCCCGCCTTTGTTGCCTCAAGCCATACAGAAAGGGTGGCCTTCGCTTGCTCAACGCGGCCTCTAGCGTCAATAAGTGGCATCGATTTACACATGGCTCACCTCCACCGATTCGCCCGGTAAGCTGTCGCGTTCAACTGGCAACTCAGCGCACTGTACGGCTGGGTTTGCTCGCTCCAGTATCTTCAGTTGGTTCTCAACCATGCAGATCATGGCGCTTACCTGCCCCATAGCCCCGTTCATGCGGGCATTCATCGGATCTCTGATTTCTAATCCGACCTTGTAGCGCTGGCACCAAGCCATAGAGATAAACTCCTGGTGCTTAGCCAGCTCGTTAAAGTACCGGCGTAACTCGCTGAGCGCCTCTGCGGGTGAAGCGTCGGCAGCCAGTAACCGGCCACTGATAGCTGCTGTCGAGTTGGGGCGGGTGCTTGGGGATGTCGGTAAGTTACGCATAGCTCACCTCCTGAACCGTAGAGGTTTTCTCTATGGTTGAAGGTGTAGTGATTTTCCCTACACCTTGCACCGGCAAACGGGCGGCCAATGACAGGATGAAGTGAGGGGCTAGCACTTGGCGGGCTTCGCGCTCGGTGTGTGCCTCTACAGACATGCGGCAAGGTTTGGCGTTACGGTCTGAGCGTGATACCGCCAGAAAGCGCCAGGTGAACTTATTCGGGGTGAGAGAATTCCGCCCGGTTAAGGGTGTGGTATGATCTGACATAGCTACCTCGTTACTGTACTTAACGTTGGTGGTAAGACGCCTCGGTAGTGTTCCACCACTCCGGGGCGTCGCTATTTTGTGTGTTGCCTGTGCCTTACCTGTGGATAAGGTGTTAGAACACCATAGCCGTAAGTGTTCTAACACGTCAAGTATTTTATTTCCTCCACTTTTGTGTATAGTGCTTACACACCATCTAGGAGAAAAGCCAATGGCGACTAAGAATGTTAATAACAAGTCAAGCTTGAAGGGAATCCGCTTTCCACACGAACTAATTGAAGAAATAGACGCAAGCGTAGAGCGAGAGAAGCCAGAAAACCCCAGCGCCAACTTTTCTGCCTGGGTACTTGATGCCTGTGGCCGAAAGCTCAAGCTGGAACAGCGCAAGAAACCAAAAGAGTGACCAAAGTGCGATTTTGCACTTTGCCCCACATACTCCGGGGTGGCAGAAATGCCGCCCTTTTTTATGGACTCAAGAAACCCAGTCGCTGCCGCGTTGCATACCCGGTGCGCAAAGGTTGCCGCATGTAAAAAACTATGCATAACAGCATTATCCAAAACCGGATAATGACCGGCAGCACTCAGAGCCTTAGGAATTGTTAGGATCGCGCCACCAGCTACACGGCAGTTGGTGTTATCAATCGTTAACATTGCCCCTGTCTCGATGTCTGGTTTTGTGAGGTTCCAGGCATACCCGGTGCCAAGCACTGACAAGCAGCCAGCCAGGGGAAAGACTCCTTTCTGGTAGGTGGCATTAATCATCTTCACCCCCGGCGATAAGTTGATAATCCTTGTCGAAGCGCTCTAACGGCTGTACGCATGGGTGCTCGTATCCGTCTCGGTAGAACGTCACACGCAGGAACTCCACACTAACCACCGTGATCCGGTGGCCGTGTGAGTCTTTGTAGCGCTGCCCTGATTGAGGCTTGCCTGTTGGCTTAGTCATGGTCAGCCCCCAGGCGCTTGGTTAACCAGCGTTGCGACAGGCGCATTAACTCAGCCTTACGCGGCTCGTAGTCCATCCCCATATCAATCAGAGTGATGTTGGTGCTTTCCATGTAGGAGAGGTGTTCAAGCTGTTCAGCGTTCATGCTGTCGCGTGGATCACCATCAATGCCGTGCGTCTGCGCCCACTGCTTGGCAGTCATGCCGCCCAAGACGATACGGGCAATCATGTTGCTTTCGTTGGTGTAGTGGTTCTGTGAGGTCTGTTTACCCTGCTCAGCTCTGGCAGCTTCTAAGGCCGTACACATTGCCTTGAACATATTGGCGGCACCAATGCGGGATTTGAGCTGGTGGCGTAAACGTGCGGCTATCTCTGGAACGCTGCGGTGTAATTCTTCCTCACACTGGATGAAGTAACGACGAATGGCGCGGCCTTGCTCATTGCGCTCTACCATTGCCAGCTCTTTCGCTGTTGCTAAGGTGGGGTAGTAACCTTTCTCAGGGCGACCGCGCTTTTTATTTTTCCCCGAAACGGGGGAATATTGTTCATTAATCAACCATGCCGCGCCTTGGTCATCGTCGGTGAAGTAATCCACACCACGGACAAAGCCGTATTCCTGAATGCGTTCATTGAACCAGGTTGAGAGATCACGGCCCACACCTAGCGTTTTATGCAATGCCTTGGCGCTGACAATATTATTTTCACGCCCGCCGATCTGGCCGGACATAACCGGCACCAGGGCGGCAAAGTCGTTATTACCAATAACGCCCTGGGCGGCGACAGGTTGAGCGGCGTCCTCAGAATTAAATCTGCTTTTTTCGAGTTTCATTTGTCAGGCTCCGTTAGGCGGCGTTGTTGGCGTCCGGGTACAAGGTCAGGATGTTGGCTATGTCGCTTTGAGAAAGGCCGTGATAGCCACCAGCAGCGGCGTTATGGTTGACCAACTGAATCACACGCAGAACATCGGCGCGGCTCACAAAGCGATAGCGGAAATGGCTACCGATGCCGTCCGGGTTCTTCTCGTCGATACGCTCCAGTTGAATATCAAGACGTCTTTCTAATTCTGAAAAATAATTCCTTCCTGAAGATAGGCTGCAATACTTGAGAATCTCATTTTCAGTACAACCATTGACGCCAGTTTTCAGCATGTACACGCGGGCGCGGTGCTTCTTCGGCGCTGGCTTGATGGTGGGGATGGCGCTATTATCAGAGGTGCCAACCTTCTGACTAGCCGCCTGCTGTACGGGGCGGTTTTTCATTTCCATGCTACGCAGCCTCCGCGTTATAACGTTCGTCATTACGCGCTTTAAGCCACGCTTCAACTTCATCCGCATACCAGCCAGTGCGGCGAATACCGATGCGTAGAGGTTTAGGGAAATCGTGATTTTTCCACATATCATCAAAGGCGCTATCTGCCGAAATACGCAGAATGGCCTTAACTTCTTTCTTGAGTAGGATTTTGCGAGCTAGCAGTGACATATATCTATACTCCTGGGTGATAACCGGCTTACCGGTGGATACAGATATATTGTGCGATGCTGCGCGGGCTGTAAGCCTAAGATAAGGCTAATTCACTAATTTAGGTTTAGCCCGCGTTTTGTAACCAATCCGTGATTGTTTGGCCTGTAGGGGAGTGAGTGCCAATCTGCTCACACATCTTTTTAGCAATAGCGTAGGGCTTATCGGCGATATCTTTGTATTCTGGGTGAGTGGCAAGTAGGTGTCGAATAACATACACCGGCTTTTTTGATTCTCTTTTTGGCGGCTTAGAAACCGTCAAGCACTTCGGTAACTCATATCCCAGCGACTCAAATAAACGGGACATTTCATTGAGACTAAACCCAAAAGGCAGGAACAGGCCGCCGCCACAGGCGCGGATCACCTTCTGTAGCCCGTCTCTTAATCCCGTAACAGGATTGGTGAAAGCACCATTAGAGATATCATCCAAGACGACAAAGCAGCGCTGCTGAAAGCAATTGGAAGCTCTCTCGATGGTTTCCTGCAATATTGCGTCAAATAACCTATCTACGTTCTCTTGCCCAATTTCCAGCCCAGAACTATTAATTTTGCAATCTGGGTTGCGGTTCAGCCCACCAGCAACGTCATATTCATAAAAAATCACACCCGCCGGGCCGTTGTTCTCCCCAGTAGAAGCATCCATCCGCAATAGCAACGCAGCTGCCTCTTCTGTAGAACAGGAATAATGCGCCGACATATCCTTAATCAACGTCCAGGCATCGATATAGCAATCATTACCTACTCGATTAATCATCCCCATCCCCGCCGCCGCTGTAACTGCTAGTATGTGACAGTTACTATCTGTTTATATCTGCATTTTATATCGGCACTGTGTACCATGCCACCTGCAAAGTGCCTTCCAAAATGGTGGGTAAGTAAGCCATCCCCCGCTGTATTATCAGTTAATTCCTTTAATAAACAGAATGATAGTTATTCACATCTGTGGATAAGTCATAAATATCGCTGTATCTGAATGTTGCTTTATCAGACGTGTCAGCGATAGGTAACACCATTCACTAACTAGCTAATGGCCCTTAACCCCTTAAGCCCGCCAGATGCCATTACCTGCCCGGATGCCGCCTGCTCCACGTAGTTTCCCCAGAACTTCATCATCACACGCCGCTGCTCAAGGTATACGCTGCGGTTGTAAGCGTTCCTGATTGTGTCCTTGCCCCTGTGCGCCAATGCGGCCTCGATAATATCCGGGTCAAATCCTTCTTCGTTCAGTGCGGTGCTGGCGACAGAACGTAGGCCATGAGATACCAGCTCGCCTTTATAGCCCATGCGCTTTAGTGCGGCGTTAACGGTCTGGCTGTTCATTGAGTTTTGAGGATTTTTGAATGACGGGAATACATGCACTCGATCACCACTGATAGCCTTCATGGCCTGAATAACGTCTAAGGCTTGCTGACAGAGAGGTATGACGTGCTCACGCTTCATCTTCATTCGATTGGCAGGTATGACCCACAGCTTGGCCTCGGTGTCTATTTCACTCCACTCAGCGCCTGATGCCTCGTGTGGCCTCGTCATTGTGAGTAACTGCCATTCAATGAGTAACCGGGTAGGCAGTTCCAAGCGTGATATGGCAACGGTCTGTAAAAGCTTGGGCAACTCTTCCGGCCTGATTGTCGGGCTGTTGGTTCTCTCTGGCTGGCTGAATGCGGTGGAGATCCGTGATATGGGGTTAGCGGTGATGTAACCAACGTTGGCGGCATAGTCCATTATCTCCCGTAGGCGCTGGATAGCCCTGTGTATGGTTTCGAGCCTTCCCGCCACCTTTAGGGACTCCATCGCCTCAATAACCCGGCGCGGGGTGATCGTGGTTATTGGCATTGAACCCATGGACGGCAATAGGTACACGTCGAGCATTCTGTTGATTTGGGTGATCGTGCTCTTACTGAGGTCTTGCGACAACTTCACCGGCAACCACTCGGCGGCTACCTTCGCCAGCGTGTTCACTTTCTCCTCGTGCGCCTCCGCCATTATCTCCCGCTTGTATTCCTGCGGGTCTATGCCCTTGGCAACCAATGCCCTGGCTTCTTCTCGGTACTGCCGCGCCTCAGATAGCGATATTTCAGGGTACGCACCAATGGTCATTGTCTGGCGTTTGCCGGTGATCGGTTTGTAGTACCGAAACCGCCACACCTTGGAACCTGAAAGCTTTACATACAGGATCAGCCCGTCACCATCATACAAAGACAAGTCCTTGCTGGTGGCCTTAGCGCTGCGTATCTCAGTGTTGGTTAATGGTTTGGTTTTTGCTGGCATGGGACTACACCTTTTCACACCTAGTTAATCATAGTCCCTAGGATAGTCCCAAAATGGCAGAGTAATAACAAGAAATACAGATATAAACCGATATGTGATTTTGCGTCACATGCCGGTTTACAAGGGATTAAAGGGGTATTGGAGGTAATGAGAGATAACTACAGATAAACTATTCAGATACCGTCGCC
>NZ_JBLJAK010000057.1:0-24039 GCF_047530105.1 Serratia sp. T13T92
CCAGAAAGAAACCGAATATATGCCTGCAATACCTGTTCACCTTTTTCAAGAAAACACTGGCGTTATCGGGAGCGTCCATATATGCGCGATTGCGAGCCCCCAGGGACGGGTTTACGGCGTGTCGGCGTTCTGCATGACTTCCACCTGTAGCACAATAAGGGGCAGCTATTTGGTTCGGTGGTACATGGGAATGAGATGATGATTTAAAACTGGGGAGGTATATAAAGAGATGGTGGTGGGGAGGATGGCCGCGCAAGCGCGTTGTCCACTGTGTGGACTCGAACCTTGGTCGAAGCTTCTCATCCTTCCCAGCTCAATGCTGCATGGGAATGAGATGACAATTTAAAAGTTTGGGAGGTCTATAAGAAGATGGTGGTGGGGAGGATGACCGCGCAAACGCGTTGTCCACTGCGTGAACTCGAACCTTGGTCGAAGCTTCTCATCCTTCCCTGCTCAGTGCTGTATGGGAATGAGATGATCATTTAAAAGTTCGGGAGTTCTATAAGAAGATGGTGGTGGGGAGGATGACCGCGCAAGCGCGTTGTCCACTGCGTGGACTCGAACCTTGGTCGAAGCTTCTCATCCTTCCCCGCTCAGTATTGCATGGGAATGAGATGATAATTTAAAAGTTCGGGAGGTCTATAAAAAGATGGTGGTGGGGGAAGGATTCGAACCTTCGAAGTCTGTGACGGCAGATTTACAGTCTGCTCCCTTTGGCCGCTCGGGAACCCCACCATGGTATTCATGGTTGCTAATTTTGAACAGAAAGTTGGCAAATTCTCTCTGGTACTACTGAGTCATCCATCTCTCTTGCCACAGTTACTGTGGTGGTGCGAAGGATGACCGCGCAAGCGCGTTGTCCACTATGTGGACTCGAACCTTGGTCGAAGCTTCTCATCCTTCCCCTTCAGTGCTAAATGAAACTCTGAACAACATTTCATTTTAGTGGCTGAAGAGAAGATGGTGGTGGGGGAAGGATTCGAACCTTCGAAGTCTGTGACGGCAGATTTACAGTCTGCTCCCTTTGGCCGCTCGGGAACCCCACCATGATGCTCATGGTTTACTACTATTTACTGGGAATCGGCTAGATCCCTTCGTACTACATCATTGCTTGCGAAACGTCTGTCTCGGTAAGCGGGGCGCATCATATCAAATGAAGCGCTTGTGTAAAGCATTGAAATGCAGAAAATGAATTGTTTGTCGCTTTTTTATTCTCAGCGGTGCTTCCGTGAACGAAAGACACCGCTTTGTTAACCAATTACAGGATCACCGTGCGGTTACCGTAGACGAACACGCGTTGAGCCAGCACACGATACAGTGCGCGGCTAAGCACGTTTTTCTCCACGTCACGCCCGGCACGCATCATATCTTCTGCCGAATAGGTGTGATCGACATGAATAACGTCCTGCATAATGATTGGGCCTTCATCCAGGCTGTCGTTCACGTAGTGCGCCGTTGCCCCGATGATCTTCACGCCACGCTCATAAGCCTGGTGATAAGGTCTTGCACCGATAAAGGCTGGCAGGAACGAATGGTGAATATTGATCACCTGGTTCGGGTAATGCTGAACGAAGGCCGGGGTGAGCACGCGCATATACTTGGCCAATACCACGTAATCCGGTTGGTATTGATCTATCTGCGCGATCATCTGTTGATCATGCTGCTCACGCGTCAGCCCTTCGTGGCTGACCAGATGGAACGGAATGTCAAAGCGTTCAACCAGCGTCTGCAACGTGGTGTGGTTGCCAATGACGGCGGCAATCTCAACATCCAAGCCGCCATAGGCGCTTTTCATCAGCAGATCGCCCAAGCAGTGGGCTTCTTTGGTGACTAGCACCACAATACGGCGGCGGCCTGCGCTGTGCAGTTCGCGCTCTGAACCCTCTGGTAACGCGCCGTCCAGATCGGCCAACAGCGTCGTATCATTGAAGATCCCTTCCAGCTCGGTGCGCATAAAGAAACGACCGGTGAGGTGATCGACAAACTCATTGTTCTGCACAATGTTCAATTCGTGCTTGTAACAAATGTTGGTGATCTTGGCGATCAGCCCTTTGGCATCGGGGCAGATGGTGCGTAAAATTTTTCTTTGTATGTTTTGCTGTGGCATGAGTGTGTCGATTCCGTCTGATTCTGAACCCGCAGGCTTATTGCCCGCAGCACTTTTTATATTTTTTGCCTGAACCGCAGGGGCAAACGGCATTTCTGCCCGGTTGAGGTTTGGTTCCGTCGATATAGTACCAGCGTTGTTCAAGGCGAAGGAAGCGGGAACGCTCATGCATGGCACTCTCGCTTTCTCCATCGCGCGAGCGGGCGATGAATTCCACGAACCCCTCATTGGCGCTATTGCCAGCGGTTTCCGCAACCACCGTCAGCCCAAGCCATTCGGTATTGCCAAAGCTGCTGCTGATGGCGCTGCGCCACTCTTCAGGGTTGCAGTCTGGGTGCCAGGTCGCAATAAGATAATCCACATCCCGTTTTACATAGGCGGAATATCTCGAACGCATTAAAATGCCCGGCGACATAGCGTATTGAGTACCTGTTATATAGGGCGCACAGCAAGCGCTGTAGTCCTGCCCGCTGCCGCAGGGGCATAGCTCAGTCAAAATAACGCCTCTCAGTGGTTAGCTCGCGTGATGTAAAGCCGCAGCTAAAATGAATTTAACGCATATGTTACCTAACATCATTCGTTGATGACAATGTACCCTGCGATTGGGTTGAGTGAATTCACCGAGCAAAGGATAGGCGAAGCATGCGGAAAGTTAAAATCGGGTTGGCATTAGGGGCCGGTGCCGCCAAGGGGTGGGCGCATATCGGCGTGATTAACGCACTGCGTAAGTTGGGTATCGAAGCAGATATTGTTGCAGGATGTTCCGTGGGGGCACTGGTTGGGGCGGCGTTTGCCAGCCATCGTTTGCCAGCGATGGAGAAGTGGGTGCGCTCATTCAGCTACTGGGACGTGATCAGGCTGATGGATCTCTCCTGGCAGCGCGGTGGATTATTACGCGGCGAACGCGTGTTTAACGTCGTTGGCCAAATACTGAAAATTAACGACTTTACCGACTGCTCACTGAAATTCGGTGCGGTGACCACCAACCTCAGTACCGGCCGTGAGCTGTGGATGACCAAAGGGGATATCCACCAGGCCATTCGTGCTTCCTGCAGCATGCCGGGCTTGTTGGCACCGGTCTGGTTTGACGGATATTGGTTGGTGGATGGCGCCTTGGTCAACCCGGTTCCTATTTCATTGGCCAGGGCGATGGGGGCAGACATAGTGATTGCCGTGGATTTGCAACATGATGCGCACCTGATGCAGCAGGATCTGTTTTCGGTACGCAATGACGCTGGCGAGCAGAGTGAAACAAGCATTAGCGATGCCAATAACTGGCGCGACCGCTTGCGGGAACGCATGAATAAAATGATGCTGAAGAAAACCACCTTCACCCCCACGGCGATGGAGATCATGAGCACTTCGATTCAGATGCTGGAGAATCGGGTGAAGCGAACCCGTATGGCCAGTGATCCGCCGGACGTGCTGATCCAGCCGTATTGCCCACAGATATCTACCCTGGATTTTCATCGCGCCAGCGAGGCGATAGAGGCGGGCAGGTTGGCAGTCGAAAAACAGATAGATGTTTTGGCACCATTGATAAAAAATAAATGATTACCATTTGTTAGGGTGGAATGATGCTATTGGGCGTGTTTTCGACAGGCACAAGTGCTCATTATGAGCCACTATTACAACATCAAAAGGGAAGAGGCTGGGTCGATGGCATTACCACTGATAAGCAAGCGCATCTTAATCGTTGAGGACGAACAGGTTTTCCGTTCTGTGCTTGTAGGTTATCTTGCATCCTTGGGAGCACAAACCAGCGAGGCGGCCAATGGCCTTGTGGCGTTGAGTGCGGTTGAAGAGTTCGCTCCCGATCTGATCCTGTGCGATCTCGCCATGCCGGAAATGGACGGCATCGAGTTTGTTGAGCATCTGCGCTTGCAAGGGATAAAGATCCCGGTATTGGTGATCTCGGCGACCGATAAGATGGCGGATATCGCCAAGGTGCTACGGCTCGGCGTACAGGATGTACTGCTGAAACCGTTGAGCGATCTCAATCGGCTGCGTGAAGCGGTACTGGCTTGTCTCTATCCTAATATGTTTACTTCGCAGGCGATCGAAGAGGCCGAGCTGTTCCAGGATTGGCAGGCATTAAGCCAAAACCCCTCCGAGGCTGTGAGATTACTCAAGCAGTTACAACCCCCCGTGCAGCAGTCTATTGCCGGTTGCCGTATTAATTATCGGCAATTAACAACCAGCGAAAATCCGGGGTTGGTGCTGGATATCGCGGCGCTATCGGATAAAGACATGGCGTTTTATTGCCTGGATGTCACCCGTGCGGGAGATAATGGCGTGATGGCTGCCTTGTTATTGCGTGCGTTATTCAACGGCTTACTACAAGATCATTTAGCCAATCAACAGCATCGCCTGCCGCAAATGTCCGCATTGTTAAAACAAGTTAACCAATTATTGCGCCAAGGCAAGTTGGAAGGCCAATTTCCACTGTTGGTGGGTTATTATCATGCCGAATATAAGAATCTGGTGCTGGCCTCTGCTGGTTTGCATGCCAATGTAAATACAGGGGATAACCTGATTCAATTAAGTAATGGCGTACCCTTGGGAACGCTTGGCACCACTTACATGAATCAAATAAGCCAACGCTGTGATGCCTGGCAGTGCCAGGTCTGGGGTAGCGGCGGCCGGTTACGTCTGATGCTGAGTGCTGAATAAATCATCAATGGAATGCCCGCCATTGCCTCTGCCTATTCTCCATTAACGTCGTTTCTATGGGGGAGTTGTCTTAATTTATTGCTATTTGAGCTTGGGGTAATACTCAGCGGATTTAAGCTGGTATACTTTGCGGGTTTTTCGTATGGCCGAGTAAGTGCGCAATTTGAGAGCGAAAATAGAGCTACTTAGGTAGATCGTCAGGACCTCTGTAGCCATTTGCGGGTGACAAGCCCGTTTGTGAGCTCATTGACCCATAGCGTGTCGAGACGAAAAGACCACCCAACACGGGTAAAGAATTGTTGGTTTGGCTGCAACCTAGGGTGGCAGACAAACAGAAGTAGCTTGATAACTTTATGTTAAATTTGAAAATTAGGACTTCCCGATGAAAGTAACCGTTTTCGGTATTGGCTATGTTGGCCTGGTACAGGCAGCCGTGTTGGCTGACGTGGGTCATGATGTCATGTGTATCGACATCGATGAACAGAAGGTCGAAAACCTCAAAAAAGGCAATATTCCGATCTTTGAACCGGGCCTGACTTCGTTGGTACAGCAAAACTATGAAGCCGGTCGCCTACATTTCACTACCGATGCGAAAGCCGGTGTTGCTCATGGCGCGATCCAGTTTATCGCCGTGGGAACGCCACCGGACGAAGATGGTTCTGCCGATCTGAAATATGTCACCGCCGTGGCACGTACCATCGCCGAACATATGACAGACCGCAAAGTGGTGATCGATAAGTCAACCGTACCGGTAGGTACCGCTGATAAAGTTCGTGAAGTGATGACCGAAACGCTGCGCAAGCGCGGCAGCGACTTGGCGTTTGATGTCGTCTCCAACCCGGAGTTCCTCAAGGAAGGGGCTGCTGTTGCCGACTGCATGCGCCCTGAGCGTATCGTGCTGGGCACCGATAACAAAGACGTTATCGAGCCGCTGCGTGAGCTGTATGAGCCGTTCAACCGCAATCACGACCGCATGATCCTGATGGATATCCGCAGCGCAGAGCTGACCAAATATGCCGCCAACTGCATGCTGGCAACCAAAATCAGCTTTATGAACGAAATCTCCAATCTGGCAGAGATGCTGGGTGCGGACATTGAAAAAGTGCGTCAGGGGATCGGTTCGGATTCACGTATTGGCTATCACTTCATCTATCCAGGCTGTGGCTACGGCGGCTCCTGCTTCCCGAAAGACGTTCAGGCGCTAATCCGTACCGCAGAGCATATCGGTTATCAACCGAAACTGTTGCAGGCGGTAGAGCAGGTGAACAACCAGCAGAAATATAAGCTGACCCAGTTCATCAAGCATCATTTTGCTAATGATGTAAAAGGGAAAACCTTCGCGCTGTGGGGCCTGGCGTTTAAACCTAATACCGACGATATGCGTGAAGCTTCCAGTCGCGTGTTGATGGAGACCTTGTGGGAATTAGGCGCCAACGTGCAAGCCTATGACCCGGAAGCCATGGCAGAAGCGCAGCGTATCTATGGGCAACGTGCCGATCTGAAACTGATGGGTACCAAAGAAGCGGCGTTACAGGGAGCCGATGCGTTGGTGATCTGTACCGAGTGGCAGAATTTCCGCGCTCCGGATTTTGATGCGATTAAGGCAGCCTTGAAGCAACCCGTCATTTTTGATGGCCGTAACCTGTATGATCCAGAACGTCTGCAAGCTCGCGGCTTTACTTATTATGGTATTGGTCGTGGCGCATCGATTAAGCCGGTCATCTAAGAGGTGAGCATGAAATTCCTGGTTACAGGCGCTGCAGGGTTTATTGGTTATCACGTAGCGGAGCGTCTGCTAGCTATGGGGCATCAGGTTGTCGGTATCGACAACCTGAATGATTATTACGCTGTCAGCCTGAAACAGGCACGGCTCGACATGCTGGCTAATCAGCCAGCATTTCAGTTTATCAAACTGGATTTGGCCGATCGCAATGGAATTGCCGAGCTGTTTGCTGAACATCAGTTTGAGCGGGTCATTCACCTCGGCGCCCAGGCCGGAGTGCGTTATTCGCTGGATCACCCCTTGGCCTATGCGGATTCCAACCTGATTGGCCATTTGAACATTCTTGAAGGGTGTCGGCATAATAAGGTTGGGCATTTGCTGTACGCGTCTTCCAGCTCGGTTTATGGCCTGAATCGCAAGCTACCGTTTTCGACGGATGACTCGGTCGATCACCCAATATCCCTGTATGCGGCGACGAAGAAAGCCAATGAGCTTATGTCGCACAGTTATTCGCATTTATATGGTCTGCCAACCACCGGCCTGCGATTTTTCACTGTATATGGCCCTTGGGGGCGTCCTGACATGGCGCTGTTTAAATTCACCAAGGCGATATTGGCCGGTGAGAGCATTGATGTATATAACCACGGTGAGATGCATCGTGACTTTACTTACATTGATGATATTGCTGAGGCGGTAGTGCGCTTGCAGGCCATTGTTCCTCAACCCAATGCCAATTGGACGGTGGAACAAGGGTCTCCAGCCAGCAGTTCTGCGCCTTACCATGTCTATAATATCGGCAATAGTAGCCCTATTAAGTTAATGGAATATATTCATGCTCTGGAGGCTGCGTTAGGTATCACGGCGCACAAAAATATGCTGCCGATGCAGCCTGGTGACGTTTTGGATACCAGCGCGGATACCGAGGAGCTGTACCAGACTATCGCGTTTAAACCTGAGACCAGCGTGGATGAAGGTGTTAAACGGTTTGTTGATTGGTATCGGGCGTTTTATAACGTTCAGTAACCGAGCGATAGACAGGTAAAATAAAGGGGCTTCGGCCCCTTTTTCTTTTCCAGTACATGAGACTTTTGCTAGTCAACCGGGATAACGCGCGTGAAGGGCTGGGTGATTACCGTGGGTGCAAAGCAAAAAGGCTCCCATAGGGAGCCTTTTTAAGGTAACTAAAATGCTATTACAGCAGGAAATCGTCCAGAGATTTGCCTTGCTCTTCGATAGCTTTTTTAATCACGGCTGGAGTACGGCCCTGGCCAGTCCAGGTTTTCATTTCGCCGTTTTCGTCTTTATAGTGGTATTTAGCTGGGCGTGCAGCACGCTTTGCTTTACCAGCGGCTTTGGTAGCAGCCATAGTTTGCAGCAGTTCGTTTGGATCAATACCGTCTGCAATCAGCATTTCGCGGTATTGTTGCAGTTTACGAGTGCGCTCTTCAATTTCTGCTTGAGCCTGGCTGTCTTCTTCGCGGCGTTCGTTAACAACAACTTCCAGCTTCTCCAGCATCTCTTCCAGTGTTTCCAGGCTGCATTCTCTTGCCTGTGCACGTAGAGTACGGATGTTGTTCAAAATCTTCAATGCTTCGCTCATTGTTCTAGCTCTCAAATTATATTGGTGGGGGGGCGTGACGATAATAATAGAGTGCTCCTTTCTTTTCTGCAATAGCCAAATTGAAAGAGTGACTAAATTTATCTTTAAAAAACCGATATTGAGAACTGTCCGACTAATAACATGGGGGAATCAGGCTTTAATCCCCCCCGGTTTTTATGCCAAATTGTCCAGCCGGAAGGCATAATCGCCGAGCTTAAAGTCATTTTGGCCCGCTTGACATAATTATGCCCTATAACAGTATCGGGAAGGATTTGTGTCCATAATCACTTCCCCAAAAGGACTAGTACTGTAAAGAATGGGGGTATAGCGGTAAACAGTCTGTCAAGAGCGAGTAAGTTGTTAAGCGTTCCAATTAACCGGGTAGCCATCGCTCAAAACACATTTAATTGCATTGCTGTCGGGAGGGGCAGGGCAGGCTGTTTGCTCACTGGCAGGACATATCCGTTTGAGCATTAATGAATTTAGTTAATCATTAACAATAATTAATTGTGCTTGATAAACCACAGTAATCTGTAAATAGATGTAAAAGTGTCCGTTGCGCCTGTAAAATGTTTCACATGAAACTTGGCTTATGGCTATTTTCTTAGGCCAAGATAATGTCAGCCCGCTTGCTGAGTCTGGCCACGGTCTATGCTACACTGTCAACCTGCACCTTCCGACAGTATATACCCGTCGTCTCTCAGGCCGCAGCGTTGTTAACCGCAACAAACTCATCAACCGGGGCGAATATATTTGCCCTTGGTGGCAAGAGCGCAGTGTAGCGCACCAGCAAGACCAGAGGATGAGTCAGCAGGGGGGCTACGCTACAACCAGAAAGTCTTAGGGTATATATTTTAAACCATTGGAGTCGCAGCCACATGGCTCAACTTTATTTTTATTATTCCGCTATGAATGCGGGGAAATCGACGGCACTGTTACAATCTTCATATAATTATCAAGAACGTGGTATGCGCACGCTGGTGTTCACCGCGGAGATCGACCACCGCTTCGGCGTGGGCAAAGTGAGTTCGCGGATTGGGTTGTCGTCGCAGGCACAGCTTTATAATAACGCCACTCAACTGTACGCCATGATTAGTCAGGAGCATCAGCAGCAACCCGTACATTGCGTGCTGGTGGATGAGAGCCAGTTTCTGACCAAAGAGCAGGTTGAAGAACTCTGCGATGTGGTGGACCAACTGGATATTCCGGTGCTGTGTTATGGCTTACGCACGGATTTTCTTGGGGAACTGTTTGTTGGCAGCCATCATCTGCTGGCCTGGGCAGACAAGCTGGTCGAATTGAAGACCATTTGCCATTGCGGACGTAAAGCCAATATGGTGCTGCGCCTGGGGGACGATGGCAAGGCGATGCATATGGGGGAGCAGGTGGTGATCGGGGGTAACGAAAGCTATGTTTCTGTATGCCGCAAGCACTACAAGGAGGCGATCAAGGCTCCAGAGTGATATTGCGCCAGAAGCGCCGCAGAAGGCTTATGCGGCGTTTTTTGATGCCACCCTGTAGGTAAGCTGGTATTGCTGTACAAATAGCGTGGTGCTCATTGGGGGCAATTTATCTCACGCATAAAAAAACCCGCCTTTCGGCGGGTTTTGACCATTCAGAGAACGGTTATTTCTTGGACTTTTTTTCCGCTTTAGCTGCAACCGGTGCTGCAACTACCGCCTCTTCTTCAGTCGCTTCGCTGAATTCGCGACCGTAGAAGGTATCCATCAAGATTTGCTTGAGTTCGGCAATCAGCGGATAACGTGGGTTAGCACCGGTACATTGGTCATCAAACGCATCTTCAGACAGTTTGTCGACCTTGGCCAGGAACTCGGCTTCTTGCACGCCAGCTTCGCGGATCGAGGTTGGGATACCCAGATCTGCCTTGATTTCATCCAGCCATTTCAGCAATTTTTCGATCTTCTGTGCAGTGCGGTCACCGGCAGCGCTCAGACCGAGGTGGTCTGCGATCTCTGCGTAGCGACGACGTGCCTGAGGACGGTCATACTGGCTGAATGCGGTCTGTTTGGTCGGGTTGTCGTTGGCGTTATAACGGATAACGTTAGAGATCAACATGGCGTTAGCCAGACCGTGCGGGATATGGAACTCAGAACCTAGCTTGTGGGCCATTGAGTGACACACACCCAGGAAGGCGTTGGCAAACGCGATACCGGCGATAGTAGCGGCGTTGTGCACACGCTCACGAGCAACCGGGTTTTTCGCCCCTTCATGGTAGCTGGCTGGCAGATATTCTTTCAGTAGTTTCAGCGCTTGCAGCGCCTGGCCATCTGAATATTCGTTGGCCAGTACGGAAACGTAAGCTTCCAGGGCGTGAGTGACCGCATCCAGGCCGCCGAAGGCGCACAGGGATTTAGGCATGTTCATCACCAGGTTGGCATCGACAATCGCCATATCTGGGGTCAGAGCATAGTCAGCCAGCGGGTATTTCTGGCCGGTGGCATCATCGGTCACTACCGCAAACGGCGTGACTTCTGAACCGGTACCTGAAGTGGTGGTGACGGCGATCATTTTCGCTTTCACGCCCATTTTCGGGAACTTGTAGATACGCTTACGGATGTCCATGAAGCGCAACGCCAGATCTTCGAAGTGGGTTTCAGGATGTTCGTACAGCACCCACATGATTTTCGCGGCGTCCATCGGTGAACCACCACCCAGCGCGATGATCACGTCTGGTTTGAAGGAGTTCATCTGCTCGGCACCTTTACGTACGATGCTCAGCGTTGGGTCAGCTTCAACCTCAAAGAATACTTCAGTTTCAATACCGTGCGATTTCAGAACTTTGGTGATCTGATCGGCATAACCGTTATTGAACAGGTAGCGGTCGGTAACGATGAAGGCGCGTTTTGCCCCGTCGGTAGCCACTTCTTCCAGCGCGATTGGCAGTGAGCCACGGCGGAAGTAGATTGATTTAGGAAGTTTGTGCCACAACATGTTTTCTGCTCGCTTCGCTACAGTTTTCTTGTTGATCAAATGTTTTGGACCGACGTTTTCAGAGATGGAGTTACCACCCCAGGAACCGCAGCCCAACGTCAGTGACGGAGCGAGTTTAAAGTTGTACAGGTCACCGATCCCCCCCTGAGAAGCCGGGGTGTTGATCAGAATACGTGCGGTTTTCATTTTGTCGCCAAAATATTCCACGCGTGCAGTCTGGTTATCTTGATCGGTGTACAGACAAGAGGTGTGGCCGATACCGCCCATGGCGACCAGTTTCTCGGCTTTGCTGACGGCGTCTTCAAAGTCTTTGGCACGGTACATCGCCAGGGTAGGTGACAGTTTTTCGTGAGCAAACGGCTCAGACTCGTCAACCAGTTTCACTTCACCGATCAGGATTTTGGTGTTGGCTGGCACTTTGATACCGGCCATTTCAGCGATTTTTGGTGCAGACTGGCCAACGATAGCGGCGTTCAGGCCACCGTTTTTCAGGATGATGTCCTGAACGGCTTTCAGCTCTTTGCCCTGCAGCATGTAGCCGCCGTGGGAAGCGAAGCGTGCGCGCACTGCATCGTATACGGAATCCACCACGATCACGGACTGTTCAGACGCACAGATCACACCGCTGTCGAAGGTTTTTGACATCAGGATGGAAGCAACAACGCGTTTGATGTCGGCAGTTTCATCGACTACAACTGGAGTGTTACCGGCACCAACGCCGATAGCCGGTTTACCAGAACTGTAAGCGGCTTTAACCATGCCTGGGCCACCGGTTGCCAGGATCAGGTTGATGTCTGGGTGATGCATCAACTGGTTGGACAGGTCAACCGTTGGCTGGTCGATCCAGCCGATGATGTCTTTCGGTGCGCCAGCAGCAATGGCAGCCTGCAGCACGATATCTGCGGCTTTGTTGGTGGCGTTCTTGGCACGTGGGTGCGGGGAGAAAATGATGCCGTTACGGGTCTTCAGGCTGATCAACGCTTTGAAGATTGCGGTAGAAGTTGGGTTGGTGGTTGGCACGATACCGCAAATCAGGCCAATTGGCTCTGCAATGGTGATGGTACCGAAAGTTTCATCTTCAGAGAGGATCCCGCAGGTCTTTTCGTCTTTATAGGCGTTATAGATGTATTCGGAAGCGAAGTGGTTTTTGATGACTTTGTCTTCAACGATACCCATGCCTGATTCTTCAACGGCCAGTTTAGCCAGAGGAATACGGGCATCTGCGGCGGCGAGGGCAGCGGCGCGGAAGATCTTATCAACTTGCTCTTGTGAGAAGTTGGCATATTCGCGCTGGGCTTTTTTGACACGTGCAACTAGCTCGTTCAATTCAGCGACATTCGTTACAGCCATGATGCTCTCCTGATAAATGTTAAACTCTTTCAGTAAATAAGCCGTTCGAGGAACTAGTATAGACATCTGTCAGGAAGGCGTCTGTTAGATAATGAGACTTTTCCCGCAGTTAGCGACCCATACTGCTGATTTACTTAAAGAGCTTTACCAAGTGCAAGTTGGTAGTAGGCAAGCGAGACAGAAATCGGTATCCATACCTCGTACTCCCTTTTGACTACGACTAAGAGCTTAACTATTCCTGAGTAGATATTTTGTGATGTACATCATAAAAATCGCAAGCTGACACCTTTCAGCTTGCAGTTATTGAGAGTGATTATCAACAGTGTGTTTAATCATGACGTGATGATACTGAATAACAGCAGGCAACACACAAAGCATTAACAATAGCGAATTGTTTTGTAACATTCTGTTGGGGTAGGGAAAAATGCTGGCCGGGTGGATGGATTAGCTGGCGCAATTCTATTACATTAGCGCGCATCGGCAGTGTCTCTTTTTACAGCTATTTATGCGGAGTTTTTCGTGGGCCAATCTCTGTTGGATTTTTCCGGCTACATCAAGTTCTTTGTCGGCCTGTTTGCGCTGGTCAACCCGGTAGGTATCCTGCCGGTGTTTATCAGCATGACCAGCTATCAGGCCGAGGTCGGGCGTAACAAAACCAACCTGACGGCTAACCTGTCGGTGGCGATTATTTTGTGGACCTCGCTGTTCCTGGGGGAGGGCATATTGCGTATGTTTGGTATCTCCATCGATTCTTTCCGTATTGCCGGCGGTATTCTGGTGGTGACCATCGCCATGTCGATGATCAGCGGCAAGCTGGGTGAAGACAAACAGAACAAGCAGGAAAAGTCAGAGAGCGCGATCCGTGAAAGCATCGGCGTCGTTCCCTTGGCGCTGCCGCTGATGGCCGGGCCGGGTGCTATCAGTTCTACCATCGTCTGGAGCTCTCGTTACCACAGCTGGCAGAACCTGTTAGGTTTTACCGTGGCGATCGCCTTGTTCGCTTTCTGTTGTTGGCTATTGTTCCGGGCAGCTCCGCTGCTGGTGCGTTTGCTGGGGCAAACCGGCATAAACGTCATTACCCGTATCATGGGGTTATTGTTGATGGCGCTGGGGATCGAATTTATTGTCACCGGCATTAAAGCCATTTTCCCTGGATTGTTATAACCTTAATAAAGCCGCGGATAATCCTGTTTGCGGCTTAAGTTATTTTTAATTTTTCAAATTATCTCAGTTGATGCATTATTAAAGTGCATAACCTGCCTGCTTTTCATTCTATTGCCCAACCCTGTGGCACAAATCTCACTTTATCGGTTGATAAAGCACCAAGATGTTATTTTCTCCACTTTTAAAATCCGCGTGACGGGGGTTTTTGTCTCCCAATGGGTAAAATTGTTGTTAATTTAATCACATCATTCTGTAGGGCTTGTCTCCGTTTCACACAGGTGTTATTAGTGATTAACCACCCATAGGCAGGTGTTTATTCTCTGAATGGCATTTTTGTTAACTGAATGTTTCTTTTGAGTGGTTTTTTTCATCTTGGATGAAAAGGTTAAAAGTGAAGCTGTTATTTATCCAATAAAATCATGGAATTAATCTCTCACTGAGCGTGTGGGAAGGCTAGGTGTCTGTAGGGCTATGGGATAATAAAAGAGAAATGCTTAACATTTCTGTAAAAATTATTGGCTATGAATTTTTGCTTCTGCTAATTTCCGAGCAACTTATCAGAAGGAAAAATCTTATCTTTGGTGCGCCAGATAGGAATGATTTTTGCTGGGATCCGTTTATTTAGCATGCTTGATAACTATTTCACAATTATTGCTTAGCAGCGAAAAGGAGCCTGTACTATGCCGCAAACCACGAAGCATCAACCGTTGGCCGTTATCATCGCCGCCGTGTTGGGGATGATCGCCAGCCAAAACCTGCAGGCCGTTGAGGTTCCGGCCGGTGTGCAATTAGCACCACTGCAGCGCATGGTGATCAACAACGGTTCAGAAGTCGCTTCGTTGGATCCGCATAAGGTCGAAGGAACACCTGAAAGCAATATTATCCTCAACCTGCTGGAAGGGTTGGTCAGCACCGATGCCAATGGTCATCTGGCTCCTGCGGTGGCGGAAAGCTGGGAAAATACCGATTACCAGACTTGGACCTTCCACCTGCGTCCAGGGGGGGTATGGAGTGATGGCTCTCCGGTGACCGCGCAGGATTTCGTTTACAGCTGGCAGCGGCTGGCGGATCCCAAGACCGGTTCCCCTTATGCCAGCTATCTGCAATACGCCAGAATTGAGAATATTGACGCTATTCTTACCGGTAAGAAACCGCCTGAATCGCTTGGTGTCAGCGCCATTGATGATAAAACGTTGAAGGTGACGCTCAGCGAGCCGGTGCCCTATTTTGTCAGTATGCTGTCCCATACCTCAATGAAACCGGTGAAACAGTCGGTAGTTGAGAAGTTTGGCGACAAGTGGACACTGCCACAGAACTACGTAGGCAACGGGGCATATCGCTTATCCGAGTGGGTCGTCAATGAACGTATCGTGCTCGAACGCAGCCCGAGCTACTGGAATAACAGCAAGACGGTGATCGAGCAGGCCACGTTCCTGCCGTTGTCCTCCGAGGTCAGCGACATCAACCGCTACCGCAGCGGTGAAATCGATATTACCAACAGTGCCATCCCGCCAAATCTGTATGCCAAAATGAAGCGCGAGATCCCGGAACAGCTGCACGTTAACCCTTACCTGTGCACCTTCTATTATGAGATCAACAATCAGCGTGCGCCGTTCACCGACGAGCGCGTACGTGCGGCAGTCAAATTGACGCTGGATCGCGATATTATTGCCAACAAGATCATGGGCCAGGGCCAAATTCCGGCCTACAGCTTTACGCCAACCTTTACCGAGGGGGGCAACTTCAGCCAGCCGGAGTGGGCTGGGTGGACGCAGGAAAAACGCAACGAAGAAGCGAAGAAACTGCTGGCACAGGCCGGGTTCACCGCTGAGAAACCGCTCAAGTTTACCCTGCTGTACAACACCTCCGATCAAAATAAGCAGCAGGCCATTGCCGCCGCCTCAATGTGGAAGAAGAACCTCGGCGCACAGGTCACATTGCAAAATCAGGAATGGAAAACCTCGCTGCAGAGCCGTCATGAAGGGCAGTTTGATGTGGCCCGTGCCACCTGGTGCGGCGATTACAATGAGCCGAGTGCGTTTCTGAATATGCTGCTTTCCAACAGCAGCAATAACACCTTCTTCTATAAAAGCCCGGCCTTCGATGCTCTTATTGCCAGCACCTTGAAAGCATCGGACGCTACTGCACGCAGTGCCATTTATCAGCAGGCAGAGACCTTGCTGGACAAAGATTCTGCGCTGATCCCGGTCTATTATCGGGTCAGTGCACGCCTGGTCAAACCTACGGTTGGCGGTTTCACCGGCAAAGACCCGCAAGACTATATCGATCTGAAAAACTTTTACATCATCAAACAGTAATCAAGGGTATTACCGGCGGTGATAGCGGCCGGTAATACACAGGAAAGGCAGCGCCGTTTCGTTCTACGGCGTCCAGCCATAGCAACCCCCGGTTAACGGGCAACGCAGCTCCCACGACGGAGTTGTGATAATAAAAACTGGAGTTTATACACATGACCAACATCACGAAGAAGTCCCTGCTGGCAGCAGGCATTATTGCGGCGCTAGGCTTGACGGCGGCAGGAACTGCTTTTGCGGCCGATGTGCCAGCGGGCGTTCAACTGGCAGACAAGCAGGAAATCGTTAAGAACAACGGTTCCGAAGTACAATCCCTTGACCCGCACAAGATCGAAGGCGTGCCTGAAAACAACGTCACTCGCGATCTGATTGAAGGTCTGGCGAATAACAGCCTGGACGGTTCTGTGGTGCCGGGTGTCGCAGAAAGCTGGGATAACAAAGATTTTAAAGTGTGGACCTTCCACCTGCGCAAAGACGCCAAATGGTCGAACGGTGAGCCGGTAACGGCACAAGATTTCGTGTATAGCTGGCAGCGTTTGGTCGATCCGAAAACCGCCTCTCCTTATGCCAGCTATCTGCAGTATGCCCACGTGGAAAACGTGGATGACATCATCGCGGGTAAAAAAGACAAATCGACGCTGGGCGTGAAGGCCATCGACGATCATACCTTCCAGGTGACGCTGACCGAACCGGTGCCGTATCTGGTAGAAATGACCCCGCACTACGCCATGAAGCCGGTGAATAAAGAAGCGGTAGAGAAGTTTGGTGAGAAGTGGACTCTGCCACAGAACTACGTCAGCAACGGCGCCTACAAGCTGAAAGACTGGGTGGTTAACGAACGTATCGTGTTGGAACGTAACCCGCAATACTGGGACAACGCCAAAACCATCATTAATAAAGTCACCTTCCTGCCGATCGCTTCAGAAGTCACTGACGTCAACCGCTACCGCACCGGTGAAATCGACATGACCTATAACAACATGCCGATCGAACTGTTCCAGAAGCTGAAAAAAGAGATCCCGAACGAAGTGCACGTCGATCCCTACCTGTGTACTTATTACTATGAAATCAACAACCAGAAAGCACCGTTCACCGATGCTCGCGTACGTGAAGCGCTGAAGCTGGGGATGGATCGCGACATTATCGTCAACAAGGTGAAGAACCAGGGCGATCTGCCAGCTTACAGCTTTACTCCTCCTTACACCGACGGTGCCAAGTTGACCCCGCCAGAGTGGTTTGGCTGGACGCAGGAAAAGCGTAATGAAGAAGCCAAAAAACTGCTGGCCGAAGCCGGTTATGGCCCAGGCAAACCGCTGACCTTCTCGCTGCTGTACAACACCTCCGATCTGCACAAGAAGCTGGCCATTGCCGCTGCGTCTATCTGGAAGAAAAACCTGGGTGTGGACGTCAAGCTGGTGAACCAGGAGTGGAAAACCTTCCTGGATACCCGCCATCAGGGCACCTATGACGTGTCACGTGCTGGTTGGTGTGCGGACTACAACGAACCAAGCTCCTTCCTGAACATGATGCTGTCTGACAGCAGCAGTAACACCCCGCACTATAAGAGTGCAGAATTCGACAAGCTGATGAGCAACGTGCTGACGGCGAAAACCAAAGAAGAGCGTGCAGATCTGTATCAGAAAGCCGAAGTCCAACTGGATAAAGACTCTGCTATCGTTCCGCTTTATTACTATGTGAATGCTCGCCTGGTGAAACCTTACGTGGGTGGTTACTCAGGCAAAGATCCACTGGATAACGTTTACGACAAAAACCTGTACATCATCAAACATTGATGCGGCAAGGGCTGGCGGCACAGGTCGCCGGCCCATTTCAAGACAATAAGCCGTTATCAGGCTGAAGCACAGGGCTAGGGCAATGCTTAAATTTATCTTTCGTCGCCTGCTAGAGGCGATCCCGACACTATTTATACTCATCACCATCTCTTTCTTTATGATGCGCCTCGCACCCGGCAGCCCGTTTACCGGTGAGCGCGCGCTGCCACCCGAAGTGTTGGCCAACATTGAAGCCAAATATCACCTTAACGATCCGATCTGGAAACAGTACGGGCACTATTTGGTGCAGCTGTCGCAGGGCGATTTTGGCCCTTCATTCAAATACAAAGATTATTCGGTTAATGACCTGGTCAAGGCCTCGTTCCCCGTTTCAGCCAAACTGGGTTTTGCCGCTTTTGTTCTGGCGGTGGTGCTGGGAGTGAGCGCAGGGGTTATTGCCGCGTTGAATCAGAACACCAAGTGGGACTATACGGTGATGGGGTTCGCCATGACCGGTGTGGTGATCCCCAGCTTTGTTGTCGCCCCCTTACTGGTGCTGATTTTCGCCATTACCTTGAAGTGGTTGCCCGGTGGAGGCTGGAACGGTGGGGCGCTGAAGTTCATGATCCTGCCGATGGTGGCGCTGTCTTTGGCCTATATCGCCAGCATCGCGCGTATTACCCGTGGCTCGATGATTGAGGTGTTGCACTCTAACTTTATCCGTACCGCCCGTGCCAAAGGTTTGCCGATGCGTCGCATCATTCTGCGCCACGCATTAAAACCTGCGTTGCTGCCGGTGCTGTCGTATATGGGGCCAGCGTTTGTTGGGATTATCACCGGTTCGATGGTGATTGAGACTATTTACGGCCTGCCAGGAATTGGCCAGCTGTTCGTTAACGGTGCACTGAACCGTGACTATTCGCTGGTGTTGAGCCTGACCATTCTGGTTGGCGGCTTGACCATCCTGTTTAACGCGATCGTCGACGTGCTGTATGCCGTGATCGATCCGAAAATCCGTTACTAAGCTGGAGCACGCAAGATGTTGACGAAAAAGAACAGCGAAGCTCTGGAAAACTTCAGCGAACAGCTGGAAGTTGAAGGGCGCAGTCTGTGGCAGGACGCTCGCCGCCGCTTTATGCACAACCGTGCGGCGGTGACCAGCCTGTTTGTATTAGCGCTGATCACCCTGTTTGTGATCTGTGCCCCCTGGCTGTCGCAGTTTGCTTATGATGACACCGATTGGGCAATGATGTCCGCCGCGCCTAACCTGGAGTCCGGGCACTATTTCGGTACCGACTCCTCAGGGCGTGACTTGCTGGTACGCGTGGCCATTGGTGGGCGAATCTCGCTGATGGTGGGGGTCGCTGCGGCGCTGGTGGCCGTGGTCTTGGGTACTTTGTACGGTTCACTTTCTGGCTATCTGGGCGGCAAGACCGACTCGGTGATGATGCGTTTGCTGGAGATTCTGAACTCCTTCCCGTTCATGTTCTTTGTGATCCTGCTGGTGACCTTCTTTGGGCAAAACATCCTGCTGATCTTTGTAGCGATCGGCATGGTGTCGTGGCTGGATATGGCACGTATTGTGCGCGGGCAGACGCTCAGCCTCAAACGTAAAGAGTTTATCGAAGCGGCGCTGGTGTGCGGCGTATCGACTCGCAATATCGTCCTGCGGCATATCGTGCCGAACGTACTGGGCGTGGTGGTGGTATACGCCTCGCTGCTGGTGCCGAGCATGATCCTGTTTGAATCCTTCCTCAGCTTCCTGGGGCTGGGCACTCAGGAGCCGCTGAGCAGTTGGGGCGCATTGTTGAGCGATGGTGCCAACTCGATGGAAGTATCACCGTGGTTGCTGCTGTTCCCAGCCTGTTTCCTGGTTATCACTCTGTTTTGTTTCAACTTTATCGGCGATGGCCTGCGTGATGCCCTCGACCCGAAAGATCGTTAAGGAGTGCAACCATGAGCATTAATTCTCAACCACAAACCGGGCTGCTGCTGGACGTCAAAGATCTGCGTGTGACGTTCGGTACGCCAGACGGCGATGTTACCGCGGTGAACGATCTCAACTTCGATCTGCGCGCGGGTGAAACCTTGGGCATCGTCGGGGAGTCAGGTTCCGGCAAGTCACAGACGGCATTTGCGTTGATGGGCCTGCTGGCCAGCAATGGCCGCATCGGTGGTTCGGCAAAATTCAACGGCCGTGAAATTCTCAACCTGCCAGAAAGCCAGCTCAACAAGCTGCGGGCCGAAGAGATCTCGATGATCTTCCAAGACCCGATGACCTCATTGAACCCTTATATGCGGGTTGGCGAGCAGTTGATGGAAGTGCTGATGCTGCATAAAAAAATGAGCAAAAGCGAAGCGTTTGAAGAGTCGGTCCGCATGCTGGATGCGGTCAAAATGCCGGAAGCCCGTAAGCGTATGCGTATGTATCCGCATGAGTTTTCCGGCGGGATGCGCCAACGCGTGATGATCGCCATGGCGTTGCTGTGTCGGCCAAAGCTGTTGATTGCCGATGAGCCAACCACCGCGCTGGACGTTACCGTGCAGGCACAGATCATGACGCTGCTTAACGAACTGAAGCGTGAGTTCAATACGGCGATCATCATGATCACCCATGATTTGGGCGTGGTTGCCGGGATCTGTAACAAGGTCTTGGTGATGTACGCTGGCCGCACCATGGAATACGGCAGCGCCCGCGATGTGTTTTATCATCCGAGCCATCCATATTCCATCGGGCTACTCAATGCGGTGCCGCGTCTGGATGCCGAAGGTGAAGCGTTGATGACCATCCCTGGTAACCCGCCGAACCTGCTGCGTTTGCCAAAGGGCTGTCCGTTCCAACCGCGTTGTCCGTATGCGATGGAGCAGTGCGCGAGTGCTCCGCCATTGGAGCAGTTTGGTGAGGGGCGCCTGCGCGCCTGTTTCAAGCCGGTGGAGGCGTTGGTATGACCGCAACCGATAAAAGAGTGCTGCTGGAAGTCGCAGACCTGAAAGTTCACTTTGATATTCATGATGACAAGCAGTGGTTTTGGCAGGCACCGAAAACGCTGAAGGCGGTGGACGGTGTCACCGTACGCCTGTTTGAAGGCGAAACGCTAGGGGTGGTTGGGGAGTCAGGCTGTGGTAAATCCACCTTCGCACGGGCAATTATCGGCCTGGTGAAGGCGACCAGTGGCCGCGTTGCCTGGTTGGGCAAAGATCTGCTGGGCATGAGCGATGCCGATTGGCGCAAGACGCGCAGCGATATTCAGATGATTTTCCAGGATCCGCTTGCTTCGTTGAACCCGCGAATGACCATCGGTGAGATCATCGCCGAACCGCTGCGTACCTACAATCCGAAAATGCCGCGCCAGGAAGTGAAGGATAAGGTCAAAGCGATGATGTTGAAGGTGGGCCTGTTGCCGAACCTGATCAACCGTTATCCGCATGAATTCTCCGGCGGGCAGTGTCAGCGTATTGGCATCGCCCGTGCCTTGATTCTCGAGCCGAAACTGGTGATTTGTGATGAGCCGGTCTCCGCCTTGGACGTGTCTATCCAGGCGCAGGTGGTGAATCTGTTGCAGCAGTTGCAGCGTGAGATGGGGTTATCGCTAATCTTTATCGCCCACGATCTGGCGGTGGTTAAACATATTTCCGATCGGGTGCTGGTGATGTATTTGGGCCATGCGGTGGAGTTGGGAACCTATGATGAGGTCTATCATAACCCGCAGCATCCGTATACCAAGGCGCTGATGTCGGCGGTTCCGGTGCCGGATCCTGACAAGGAGAAGGAAAAGCAGATCCAACTGCTGGAAGGGGAATTGCCATCGCCGATCAATCCGCCTTCGGGCTGTGTGTTCCGCACCCGTTGCCCGATTGCCGGGCCGGAATGCGCTAAAACGCGCCCATTGCTGGAAGGCAGCTTCCGACATGCGGTATCGTGCCTGAAAGTTGATCCGCTATAATAGGCTGATTAATAATAAAAAACCTGCCATTAGGCAGGTTTTTTTATACCGTTAATCGGCTTATTCTTTCCACAAAATGTGGCACAGCTTGTTATCTTTCTCGCGGCAGATCAGCACGCGGGCAAAGACATCGTTGATAGGCTCGCCATCGCTGTCCGCCAGGCCGATCACCACCTCGGCAAAGAAGTCCGGATTCAGATCGTAATCCACGTGTTCCTGCCAGTCCTCTGCCGGATCGTACAGCTCGGCACCACCGCGCTCTTCAAACTGTAAATTGAACAGCAGAATATCCGCGGGATCCAGATTGTCGCCAGCCAGCTCAAGGAAGATGTCGTAGGCTTGTTCCAGCGTTTCATCTTCGGTAAGGCGATTATTCAAGTCCATATAAAAATCCTGATAACAAATGATTTGAGGTTATTAAACCATGCTCGTTGCCGCTTTTACAGCAACGGGCTGAAAAAGTAAAACAGCCGTTCGACCAGGCGATGCCAGTACGGGCGCTTCAACCATTGCTTGGCGTCCAACAGCTGCGAGCGGGCGATGTAATCATCTTGCACACAGGCTAGATCGGCACCAAAGCCGCTGTCGTCAATCACCAGGGTGATCTCAAAGTTCAGCCACAGGCTGCGCATATCCAGATTGACCGTGCCGACCAGGCTGAGCTGGCCATCGACCAACACGCTCTTGGTGTGCAACAGTCCGCCTTCAAACTGATAAATCTTCACGCCCGCTTCCAGCAGCTCCGAGAAGAAGGCACGGCTGGCCCAGCGCACCATCATTGAGTCGTTGTCGCGCGGAACGATAATGCTGACGTCAACGCCACGCAGCGCTGCCGTGCAGATGGCGTGCAGCAGATCGTCGCTTGGTACCAAGTAGGGAGTGGTCATGATCAACTGCTCACGCGCGGAATAGACCGCAGTCAACAGCGCTTGATGGATCATCTCTTCCGGGAATCCCGGGCCGGAGGCAATAACCTGGATGGTGTGGCCGCTTTCCTGTTCAAACGGCATGATATTCACGTCTGGCGGCGGTGGCAAAATGCGTTTGCCGGTTTCGATCTCCCAGTCACAGGCGTAAACGATACCCATCGTGGTTGCCACTGGGCCTTCCATACGTGCCATCAGGTCGATCCATTGACCCACCCCGGCATCCTGCTTGAAGAAGCGCGGATCGACCATATTCATACTGCCGGTGTAGGCGATGTAATTGTCGATCAGCACCACTTTGCGATGTTGCCTCAGGTCCATGCGCCGCAGGAATACGCGGAACAGGTTCACCTTGAGTGACTCAACCACCTCAATACCGGCGTTACGCATCATGCTGGGATAAGGGCTGCGGAAGAACTGTACGCTGCCAGCCGAGTCCAGCATCAAACGGCAATGTACGCCACGGCGTGCGGCGGCCATCAATGATTCGGCGACCTGATCGACCAGCCCACCGGGCTGCCAGATATAAAACACCATCTCGATATTATGGCGTGCCAGTTCGATATCCCGCACCAGGGCATTCATCGTTGAATCGGTGGTCGTCAGCAGCTGTAGCTGGTTGCCTTTGACGCCATCGATGCCCTGGCGGTGGTGGCAAAGCTGGAACAGCGGGCGGGCCACTTCACTGTACTCGGTAGCAAAAATCCGGCTGCTTCCTTTAAGCTCATTCAACCAGCGAGCGGTTGAGGGCCACATGGCCTTGGCTCTCTCTGCGCGGCGTTTGCCGAGGTGCAGTTCACCAAAGGATAAATAAGCAACGATACCGACCAATGGCAGAATATAGATCACCAGCAGCCAGGCCATGGCCGAAGGCACGGTGCGTCGTTTCATCAGAATACGCAATGTGACCCCGGCGATAAGCAGCCAGTAGCCAAACACCAAGAGCCAACTAATTACGGTATAAAAGGTTGTCATAAAGGCAAAAATTTCCGTTCGTAAGCCACCAATAATGAGTGTACGCACAGAACAACAAAGGTGAAACCTTTTCTCGGTAGTTAAGTTACATAAAAATGATTGACTAAAGGGACTTGCTGAAAATAAAAACCGTACTTTTTGTCGCCTGTGAGAGGGTGACGGCAGTGAACGCACGACTTGGATCGCGCGTTGAAAGGGCTATAATGCCCGCGGTTGGCATTGATGGGTAACGTAAAATGAGACGCAGTAGAAATGAAGTGGGCCGCTGGAGGATGTTACGGCAGAGCCAGCGGCGCAGGCACCGTTGGCTGGAGCGCCAATCGTGCAGCAATCGGCATATCATTCGTGTTCGCCGTCGTTTGGACGATCAACACCGCAGAGCCTTATTGTTCGTTGTGGCTTACGAGTGGTAAATAAATATCCTCCGGCATAGCCGGAGGTTTTTCATATGCGCCTATAAGGCTCTCTTGCCAGCCGCGCCCTAACAGGCGCATCGCGATCTGACATTTGCATCTATGGATTACTTACGGCCCGTAAA